>CAYWAF010000096.1:1491-5544 GCA_964456355.1 uncultured Eubacteriales bacterium
CCCAGCGGTTCTCGAGAAGGGCTTCGAGCTCCTCTTTGTCCACGGTCTCCCGCTCTATCAGCACATCGGCCATCAGGTCGAGCTGCTCACGGCGCTCGGAGAGTATCTGATGGGCGGTGTCGAAGGCCTCGTCGACGATGCGCCGGATCTCCTTGTCGATCTCGTAAGCGATCTCCGGGCTGTAATCGGCGTTGGCGCTGAAGTCCCTGCCCAGGAATATCTCGTGGTCCGGGTTGCCGAACGTCAACGGGCCCAGTTTTTCCGACATGCCGTACCTGGTGACCATCTGCTTGGCGAGTTTGGTCGCCCGCTCCAGATCGTTGGCTGCTCCTGTGGTCACGTCGCCTAAGACGATCTCCTCGGCCACCCGACCTCCGAGCATCATGGCAATCTGGTCGATCATCTGCTTCTTGGAAGTGAGGAACCTGTCCTCCTGCGGGAGCGAGAGCGTGTAGCCCAGCGCCTGCCCGCGAGCGATTATCGAGATCTTGTGCACGGGGTCGGTCATGGGAAGCACGTGGCCCACGAGAGCGTGACCGGACTCGTGGAACGCGATGATCCTCTTCTCCTCGTCGGATATCAGCCGGCTCTTGCGCTCCGGACCGGAGATGACACGCTCGATGGCTTCCTCGAGCTCCTCCTGGTCTATGCGCTTCTTGCCATGGCGTGCTGCGAGCAGCGCCGCCTCGTTGACCATGTTGGCCAGATCGGCGCCGGTGAAGCCGGGAGTCCTGCGAGCGAGCACGCTCAGGTCGACCTCGTCGGCCAGCGGCTTGCCCTTCACGTGAATCTTCAGGATGCCCTCGCGGCCCTTGAGGTCGGGACGGTCCACCACTATCTGGCGGTCGAAACGACCGGGGCGCAGGAGTGCCGGGTCGAGGATGTCGGGACGGTTGGTCGCCGCGATCAGGATGACGTTGTCCTTGAGGTCGAAGCCGTCCATCTCGACGAGCAACTGGTTCAAGGTCTGTTCGCGTTCGTCATGACCTCCACCGAGCCCTGCCCCGCGCTGACGGCCCACCGCATCGATCTCGTCCATGAAGATTATGCAGGGGGCAGCTGCCTTGGCCTGCTCGAACAGGTCGCGCACGCGGGAGGCGCCCACGCCGACGAACATCTCGACGAAGTCGGAGCCGGATATGGAGAAGAACGGCACGGCCGCCTCTCCGGCCACCGCACGGGCCAGCAGCGTCTTGCCTGTGCCCGGAGGGCCGACAAGCAGCACGCCCTTGGGGATCTTCGCACCCAGCGCCTGGAACTTGCCCGGGTTGGCCAAAAACTCCTTTATCTCCTCGAGTTCCTCGATGGCCTCGTCAGCACCGGCCACGTCCTTGAACGTGACCCTCGGCTGGTCGCGGGTCATGCGTTTCACCCTCGCCTTGCCGAACGACATGATCTTGCTGTTGCCGCCCTGCATCTGGTTGAGGAAGAACAGCATGAAGACCACGAGTATGACGATGGGGGCGATCTGGATGAGTATCGCCCAGAAGGACAGCCCCGTTTGAGGATCCACCGAATATTCGACGTCGGGATGCTTCGCCATCAGCTCGTTGAAGGAGTCCTCGCCCATGAAGGCGGACTTGAACTCGGTAGCCGCTTCCTCGCCCTTCTTCTTGGCCTCGTCGTCCTTATAGTACTTGCCCTCGATGATGCCATCGCGCGCTTTGGCGGTGACCTCGATCACCCGGCCGTCCTCCAGGCTCTCGACGAACTCCGAGGTGCTCAACTCGTCGATGGTCTCCGGCGGGCCGACGAACTCGACAGCCAGGTAGAAAAGGACCCCCAGTATGAGGAGATAGAAGATGACGGTCCTCAGG
Organism: uncultured Eubacteriales bacterium; assembly: GCA_964456355.1. Taxonomy (GTDB): domain Bacteria; phylum Actinomycetota; class Coriobacteriia; order Anaerosomatales; family CAYWAF01; genus CAYWAF01. The sequence continues at coordinate 3,309 of CAYWAF010000096.1, forward strand.
TTCCTGTTCTTCATGATGTGCAAAGACTCCTAACGCGGTGCTCTACGCTCTATGGCCGGTCAGTCAGCGTACTTCTCCGGCTTGAGGACACCGATATATGGCAGATTCCTGTATCTTTCCGCATAGTCGAGCCCGTAACCGACCACGAACTCGTCGGGCACGTCGAATCCGACGTACTTACAGTAGATAGGTACCCGCTGTTTGCCCTCTTTGCTCAGAAGGGTCACTACCTCCAAAGACCTGGGATTGCGGGACGCCAGGTTCTTGAGAAGGTACTTGAGTGTCAGTCCCGTGTCGAGTATGTCTTCGACCACGAGCACGTGACGGTCCTCTATCGTGTCGTCGAGGTCCTTGATGATGCGGACCACGCCGGAGGATTTGGTGGACGACCCGTAACTGGAGACCGCCATGAAATCGATCTCCACCGGAGAGGTTATGTTGCGCGCAAGGTCAGCGAGGAAGAGGGCAGCGCCGCGCAGGACCGCGACGAGCAGGACACACTCGTCCCCGTAGTCTGCGCTTATCCGCGCACCGAGCTCGGTCACGCGGTGCGATATCTCCTCTTCAGTGAGGACGATGCGCTCCAGGTCCGGATGCATCCTCCGTCCTTCCCGGGCTCTCAGCCCACCTGCACTCCTTGCTCGTCAGTCGACGTCCCTGCCTGCGGACGAAGACCCCGGCGACCACGTCAGACGCACGGCGTCGGACGTCTCATCAGTGACCTTGTACTCGTCGGACATGCGCACGCCCGCGACCCATACTATATTCTCCCCGTCTCTGACCACGGGCGTGGCCATCCGTAGACGTTTGGGCACTTTCGCGTCTATCAGCAGGTCAGAGAGCTTCTTGGTGCCGCCCAGGCCCAGCGGACGCATCTTGTCGCCTTCCCGCGGATGGTCGACGACGAACTCGTCGGAGGCCCCCGGGTCGACGACGACGCTCATATCGTCTCCCCCCGTCTCTCTCACGGAGACCCGTTCGGCCACTATCTTCCCTGCAGGACCGAGGTCTATGGTGCCCGGCAACGGGAGCAGGCCGGGTACCACCGATGGGGCTTCTTCCCCGCTCCGCAAGACAATCATTCTACCGTATTCGCGGAACGCTCTCAGGCCTTCTGGCAGGTCCCGAGCGAACGCGAGGTCGTCGAACCCTGCGACCAGGGCCTCTATGTGCGAGTACTCGATCCGTGAAGCCTCCGGGAACGTTCGGGTCAAGGCCGCTCTGACCACCCGCCGCTTCATGGGCGCGCCGAGCGTAGCCATCTTCTCGCAGTCGAACTCCAACGCTTCACCTTCCATGTGCGTGAAGTCATCGGCGAACGCTTCGGCCATCTCGGAGAGCAACGTGTCCTCTTCAGCGAGGATGTCGAGCGAGCGCTCCAGCGCCTCTTCGAAGCGCGGGTTGATCTCCTCGAGCACAGGCACGAGGTCGTGGCGGACGCGCGCCCTGAGCCTGGCCGTGTCCAGGTTGGAGGAGTCCTCACGCCAAGCGAGTCCACGTGAGAGCAGATAGGTGCGGAGGTCGTCTCGCGAACAGTCGAGCAGAGGACGCACTATCCTCCCACGCACGTGCCTGAGCGAGGTCAGCCCCCGCGGTCCGGAGCCTTGAACAAGACGCATGAAGAAGGTCTCGACCCGGTCGTCGCGCGTGTGCCCCGTGGCGATGCGACCCACAGGCGAGCGCCCCGACGTCCGCTCGAGGAGTGCGTCGAGATGCTCTTCGACGAAGCGGTAACGCAACCTCCGGCCTGCATCTTCGAGGTTAAGGCCATGCTCGGCCGCGTAGGCGGGGACGTCGTAGCGCAGGACCTCCAGAGGGACGGCGAGAGAGCCGCACAGGTCACGCACGAAGGCCTCGTCGGCATCGGCCTCCTCGGAGCGGATGCCGTGGTTGAGGTGAAAAGCGTGCACGCGGAGGTCCTCACCTATGGTCCCGGTGGCCAACAGGTCGAGGAGTGCCGTGCTGTCACCGCCACCGGAGGCCATCACCACCACGACGGCTCCCGAGGGAAGCATGTCATGCTTCGTGAGTGTTGATTCCGCAGTCTCTGAGATCAGGCTCTTCCGCATGCCTTGAGGGTATAGCGTTCCCCCAGACTAGAACAGACCAGCCAATAATACCGCTTTCGTTAACAGTAGTTATGCTATAAAGCACGAGTCGGGCACCATACCACGAGGAGCGATCGTTTATGACTCATTTTGAGTTATGGTCATTGGTGGTCATGGGAGTCCAGACC
>CAYWAF010000097.1:0-5516 GCA_964456355.1 uncultured Eubacteriales bacterium
CGGCCGCACCGTTGGCTCGGGTCGTGTGACCAAGATCTTGAAGTAGCTTTTGGCTTGGAACTACGCGAACGGCGGGGCGTCGGCTTCGGTGAGCCGAGCCCCGTCCGAAGCGTCCAGGATGATTGACAGTGTCGAAAACCGGGTGCTAGAGTACCCTACCGCGCAGGTCAAGAAGGCCGGCGCGACCATGACGGAGGACCCATGAGAACGTTGGTCACGTTGGCTTGCACCGAGTGCAAACGCCGCAACTACACTACGAACAAGAACAAGCAGAACAATCCCGAGCGCATCGAGTTCAAGAAGTACTGCAAGTGGTGCCAGACGCACACACTTCACAGGGAGACGCGCTGAGAGAGGACGTTCTCGAGCACAGGGCAGTAGCTCCAATTGGATAGAGCGCCGGTCTCCAAAACCGGATGTTGGGGGTTCGAGTCCCTCCTGCCCTGCCAAGCAAGACCCCGTCGGGGGTTCGTTTCCCCGGCGATAGATCGAAGTCGCAGTGGCGGCTTCGGACGGACAGGATGATGAGATGGCCAAAGGGAAAAAGGGTGAGAAGCCGAACATCTTCGCTCGGTTCATCCAATATCTGCGCGATGTCCGCATCGAGCTCAAGCGTGTCGTGTGGCCGACGCGCCCCGAAGTCATCAACTCCAGCATGGTCGTCATAGTCACGCTGGTGTTCTTCATCGTCTTCACCCTTCTGGTGGACACCATCTCGATCAAGATCATCGAATTCATCAGTCAGATCGGCGGTTAGTGCATGGCCAGGAAATGGTATGTGATCCACACCTATTCGGGATACGAGAACAAGGTGAAAGCCAATCTCGAGCACCGGATAGAGTCCATGGGCATGGAGGACAAGATCTTCGAGGTGCTCATCCCGAAAGAGACCGTGACCGACATCAAGGAAGGCGGCCGCAGGGTCACTTCCGAGAAGAAGGTCTTCCCGGGCTACATCCTCGTCCACATGGAGTTGGATGACGACTCCTGGTATGTGGTGCGCAACACTCCCGGCGTGACGGGGTTCGTCGGCTCTCAAGGCAAGCCGCAACCACTGTCCAAGGCGGAGTTCAACAGGATCGTGAAGCGTACGGAGGCGGGCGTGCGTCCGAAGACCTCGACTGACTTCAGCGAAGGCATGGCAGTCAAGATAACCTCCGGTCCGTTCACCGATTTCGACGGCACGATCTCAGAGGTGAACCTTGACCAGACCAAGGTCAAGGTCATGGTCTCCATCTTCGGGCGCGAGACGCCCGTGGAGGTGGGCTTCGACCAGGTCTCGAAGTTATGATGTCGTTTCATGCCGGGTCTGCGGGAGTGATGCCCCGCAGTCGCTTCTCCCGGCATGTGCGTATGTGTGATGGAAGGTGTCCTACTTCTTGTAGGACGACGATCTCAGTGAGGACGTGAAAGACCGATGGCCAAGAAGGTCGCTGGCTTCATAAAGTTGCAGATCCCTGCCGGGCAGGCGAACCCCGCACCACCGGTAGGACCTGCTTTGGGTGCGCATCAGGTCAACATCATGCAGTTCTGCCAGGCGTTCAACGATGCCACCAAGGACCAGATGGGGACCATCATCCCCGTCGAGATCACGGTCTATGAGGACCGTACGTTCGACTTCATCACGAAGACCCCACCCGCGGCCGTCCTTCTGAAGAAGGCTGCGGGACTCGAGAAGGGCTCCGGGGAACCCAACCGTGAGAAGGTCGGGACGGTCACCAAGGACCAAGTGCGTGAGATAGCAGAGATAAAGATGCCTGACCTGAACGCCAACGACATCGATGCCGCCATGCGCATCATCGAAGGCACCGCTCGCTCGATGGGACTTCTCGTCGAATAAGCGGAAGGCGTCTCGAGGACGACATCCCTTGTCGTCCGACACTGTGGGAGGGCCGGCCAAGCCCGTCGACCACGAGGAGGAAGAAAAGATGGCGAAGAAAGGCAAGCGTTACACAGAGGTCGCGGCCAAGGTGGAGCCGGACAAGCTCTATCCCCCGTCGGAGGCCGTGGCTTTGGCCAAGGAGTGTGCACGTGCCAAGTTCGACGAGTCGGTAGAGGTGCATTTCCGTCTCGGCATCGACACCCGTCAGGCCGACCAAGCGGTCCGTGGCAGCATCTCCCTTCCCAACGGCACGGGCAAAGACGTCCGCGTCGCCGTGTTCGCCGAGGGCGAAGCAGCCAGGGAGGCCGAGGCGGCCGGCGCCGACATCGTCGGCTCCGACGATCTCGTGGAGAAGATATCGGGCGGCTTCACCGATTTCGATGCAGCCGTGGCGACTCCCGACCAGATGGGCAAGGTGGGCAAGCTCGGCAAGATATTGGGTCCGCGCGGCCTGATGCCCAACCCGAAGTTGGGGACGGTCACCAACGACGTCGCCAAGGCCGTCAAGGAACTCAAGGCCGGCAAGGTGGAGTACCGAGCCGACAAGTACGGCATATGCCATGTCGTGATCGGGAAGGCGTCCTTCGACCACAAAGCCCTCCTCGAGAACTATGCGGTGCTGCTCGACGAGATACTGCGGGTCAAGCCTTCTTCGGCCAAGGGCCGTTACATCAAGTCGGTGACCATGACCACGACCATGGGTCCCGGCATCAAGGTGGATCCTTCTGTGACCAGGGATATCGTAGAGGCGTGACGCATCGTTCCGTCTCAAGGGGTTGCGCTGGCTCCTTTTGACGGTCATACTACCCAGCGCACTTCACAAACACATAACGCGTGTACGACGACCGCCAAAGACAGCAGGCGCCCAGCGAGGGCTTGATGGACCTAAGGGATGCAGGTCCGCCCGCCGAGGTGGGGCAGGCCGCACAGATGTGTGGCCGACGCGGCTCTCACACGAACCGTGGCCTCAGCCGATTGGCGGGGCCACGTTCCTTTATGTTCCGCGTGTTTTGCACCGACGACCTGAGGAACGTCGTCTCGGTACTGGAAGACCCAGGGCTGGACAGGGAGTCGGGCGCGCGGAGAAGGGAGGGATGAGATGGCGAGCGAACAGAAGATGGCCATGGTGGCCGAGATAAAGGACCGGATAACGGAGAGCGACGGGATGATCCTCGTCGACTACCGCGGACTCTCGGTCAAGGAGATGCAGGAGCTCCGTGGGGGCATCCGCGAAGCAGGCGGCGAGTTGAAGATATACAAGAACCGCTTGACCATGATAGGTCTCATGGAACTCGCGATGCCGACCATGGACGAGTACTTGGTCGGGCCTACCGCATTCGTCTTCATATCCGAAGACCCGGTCGCTCCTGCCAAGGCGATAGTCGACTTCGCCAAGCAGCACAAGGCCTTGGAGATAAAGGCCGCCTATCTGGACAACGCGATCGTGGACGCTGCTGAGGTCAAGGCCATAGCGGCGCTTCCGTCGCGCGAGGAACTGATCGCGAAACTCATGGGCACGCTTCTCAACCCGGTGCGCAACTTCATGTCGATGGCGAACGCACCGGCAGGCGCGCTCACCCATGTCATGAAAGCCGTAGCCGACCAGAAAGCGGCTGCGTGAGAACGGACAGACCCGCATAGCCGGTGGACACAGAGTGCCGGCGGATGATGGATAAGACAGAAAGGAAGAAGAAGATGGCGAACATCACCAAAGACGAAGTCCTGGAGTGGGTGAAGAACGCTCCGGCCCTCGAGCTCGCAGAGCTCGTCAAGGAGATGGAAGAGGTCTTCGGCGTATCGGCTGCTGCGCCCGTAGCCGTGGCAGCGGTAGGCGCTGCGGCCGGCGGCGATGCCGGTGAGGCTGAGGAGAAGGACAGCTTCGACGTGGTCCTCACGGGTGCAGGCGACCAGAAGATCCAGGTCATCAAAGCCGTGCGTGAGTTGACCCAGCTCGGCCTGAAAGAGGCCAAAGAGGTCGTCGACAACGCTCCGAAGCCTGTCCTCGAGGGTGTCGACAAGGAGAAGGCCGAGGAGGCCAAGGCCAAGCTGGAAGAGGCCGGTGCGGCCGTAGAACTCAAGTAACACGGTTCTTTCCGGCGAGGGGCGATGCTCCTTCGTCGAGGGTAGGACACGGGCGGCCGGGTCCGCGTTTGCGGCACCCGGTCGTTCACGCCCGAAAAAGGGTAGATCCACTCTTGCATCGAGATGATAGTTTCGGTACTTTTATAGTTTGCGACTGCTCTATCGCCACCCACAGCCTGAAGGAGGAATCGCCTGGTGCCCCGCGGAGACAGCTCCCCCGTTGTAAGCGCCGGCACACGTCAGCGCCGCACCTTCGCAAAGATTCCCGAGATCCTCGAAGTCCCCAATCTCATAGCAATCCAGAAGGACAGTTTCAACTGGTTCCTCGAAGACGGCTTGCGCGAGACCTTCGGGGATATCTCCCCCATCGAGGATTTCACCGGCAATCTCGCCGTAGAGTTCGGTGCACACGAGTTCGGTGACCCGAAGTACACGGTCGAAGAGTGCAAAGAGAAGGACATGTCGTACCAGGCGCCGCTCTTCGTCGAGGTACGCTTCATCAACAAAGAGACCGGAGAGATGAAGGAGCAGCAGGTCTTCATGGGCGACTTCCCGCTCATGACCGATCGCGGTACCTTCGTCATCAACGGCACCGAACGAGTGGTGGTCTCACAACTCGTGCGCTCTCCAGGCGTCTATTACTCTGAGGAGCTGGAGAAGACCACCGACAAGTCCATCTATACCACGAAGGTCATCCCTGCACGGGGCGCATGGCTCGAGCTCGAGACGGACAAGCGCGACATCGTCAGCGTGCGCGTGGACCGCAAGCGCAAGCAGCCTGTGACGGTGCTTCTCAAGGCCTTGGGCATCGCAGAGACGAACGAGGAGATACTCGAACTCTTCGATAACGCCGAGTGCATCGAGAAGACTCTCGAGAAGGACATCACCGAGACACGCGAAGACGCACTCATAGAGATCTACAAGCGCCTGCGTCCCGGTGAGCCGCCCACCATCGAGTCCGCCCGCTCGCTCCTGGAGGGCCTGTTCTTCAATCCTCAGCGTTACGACCTGGCGAAGGTCGGGCGCTACAAGATCAACAAGAAACTCGGGCTCGATCTGCCCGATGACCAGTCCACGCTCACCAACGAGGACATCCTGGCGGTCGTGCGCTATCTCGTGCATCTCTGGGAAGGTACCGAGGGCTACGAGACCGACGACATCGACCACTTCGGCAACCGTCGCATCCGCAGCGTGGGCGAGCTCATCCAGAACCAGTTCCGCATCGGCCTGGCGAGGATGGAGCGCGTCATCCGCGAGAGGATGACCACCCAGGACGTCGAGGAGATAACTCCTCAGTCGCTAATCAACATCCGCCCCATCGTAGCCAGCATCAAGGAGTTCTTCGGTTCCAGCCAACTTTCCCAGTTCATGGACCAGACCAACCCGGTCGCAGGGCTCACGCACAAGCGCCGACTCTCCGCGCTCGGTCCCGGCGGACTTTCCCGTGAGCGTGCCGGCTTCGAGGTCAGGGACGTACATCCCAGCCATTACGGCCGGATGTGTCCGATCGAGACGCCTGAAGGTCCCAACATCGGACTTATCGGCTCGCTCG
>CAYWAF010000098.1:0-5395 GCA_964456355.1 uncultured Eubacteriales bacterium
TGCGTTGACGAGGATGGCAGACTTCGAGGTCATGGCCGTTCTCACGCTCCTGGCTACCGGGATGCTCTGGGTGATACGGCGAAGGGCGGAGGCAGTGCTGCTTTTCGTGACGGTGGCATCAGGCACCGCTCTCGGGGTCTTGTTCAAAGATCTCTTCCAGCGCATCCGCCCGGGTCTTGAATATGCGAAGATCCCACTTCCGGACTCCTACAGCTTCCCCTCCGGTCATGCGCTGGCCGCTTTCCTCTTCTTCGGCACGATAGCGTTCATCGTGATCCTCGAGGCGAAGAGTCTGTCGACACGCATGTGGGTGACCGCCGCATGCGTCCTGCTCATCGTCGGGATCTCCGTCTCCCGCGTCTACCTCGGCGTCCACTGGTTCGGAGACATCCTGGCCTCATGGTTCCTGGGCGCCGCGTGGATGTCGGTCATGATCGCCGCATACTTCTGGCTCACGAGGACACATCCTGACGATGCGGGATGATCGTCCCCCGCATACGTGCGTCGGCGCCTCCGTGCGCATCCCGGGGCCACCTGCCATGACAGGTCCGGGGAAGCATGCGGATAGGATCCGTTAAGCGCTCTCTGAGACGATCTCCCCGGCGGGCCCGCCTGTAGCATCCGTCATGAATCGGGGGAGGAACCATGAGAACGCTGCGTCTGGTCGTGGCGCTGTTGTGCGCCGCGACGCTCTTTGCAGCCCCTGTCACCACGGCTTCGGCTCGACCGCACCACCGTCGAGCCAGGCCGAGACCGCACCATGCATGTCAGCACAAGGAGGCCGGCCCGAGGGGTGAGGTGCCGCCCTGCTTCGATCTGCCGAAGGAGGAGTGCTGGAAGACTCCTCCCGGTTACGACCAGCCTCCCGAGGAGGCCGGTTCGACCGGACGCGGTAGCAACCGCATCTCCTTCCGCTACTTCGACGATGGCGACATCATAGTCGCCATCCAGAGCTGGAGCGTGGGGCATGCGGGCATCTGGGACGAGAGGTACGACCGGGGCACTTATTCGTATTGCGTGTGGAGTGCCGTGAAGTCTTCACCCGGCCGGGTCCTGAGGGAACAGCCCGTGAAGTACCGCACCTACGACCGTGCCTACGGGCTGTGGGTCCCGAGGGTGTCCCTGCGAGGGCGCAGAGCGGCCCGCTCCTATGCCGCCGCGCAGAACGGAGAGCCCTATCGCATCCACTCCAGCAAGCGTGACCAGTCACACTGGTACTGCAGCAAACTGGTCTGGGCCGGATACAAGTACCGGACCGGTGTGGACCTGGACGCCAACGGCGGTTACTGGGTCTCGCCCGTAGACCTCTACAACGACCGCGACACCCGCGTGTTCGCCTACGGATCGTAGGGGCAGGAGGGGGCCGTGCGATACCTGTCGACGCTTCTCGTCGCGCTTTCGATGGTCGTCGTCCTCACAGGGTGTGGCACGGCTCCCCCTCACCCCTCGGACGGCATCCCCTCCGCATTGTTGTGCGCGCTCGCCACCGATCCGCCGAGGGTGGTGCTCATGGACCCTGGGACGCTCGATGTCCTCGGCGAGATTGCATTGGAGTCCACCGCGCTCCAGATGGCCGTCGCCGACGATGTCCTGCTTACTGCGCAGTGTGGAGACCCAGGGGCCGGTTCTGACGACAGGATAGGCGTTGTGGACCCTTTCTCCGGCGAGGTCCACTATGAGCGGACGGAGGCGTTGGACCCGGAGGGCATCTGCTTCTCGGGAGACGGCGGGTTGGTGGTGCATGGGGAGGTGCGCAACGGCGTCCGCCAGGGCACGCACATCACTCGTCAGCCAGGTGGCGGCTTCTCGATGCGACCCATGCCGCTGCCCGACAGCACCACACTCGCCGTGGCGGACGGTGAGGGGGGAGCCTACCTCCTGGAGGTCGCCATACGGGTTGATGTGGGCAGGGAGGGGCGCTCCCGTGACCGGATATGGCACTTTCCTGTCGATGGCGGCAAAGGAAGTGTCGTGTCGGAACGAGAGGGGGTGACCGGACTGACAGGAGTGGGTGACGGGCTTGCTGTGGCGCACATGGACAACACCTCTACTGTTGCCGGGGCCGTCTTGGAAGTCGTACCACTCGGGAAGCGAGCAGCGAGGACGGCCTCCCTCGATGGGCTCGACCACGACCCTTCGACCCTCCTCGAGTCGGACGGGGTGCTTTTCGTGGCCGGCTTCGGCTGGGAGGACCTGGAGGACCCTGGGGACACGCTCCTCGCCTTCGACTCAGGCACCCTTGCTCGTCTCTACAGCGTCAGCGGACTTCCCGGGCCGTGCAGCATGACCGCGGCCGCCGGTGTGGCGTATGTGGCCTGTCAGGGCAGTGGAGAAGTGGTGGCTCTGGAGACGAGGAGCGGTCGACAGGTCGCTCGCACTCGACCCTGTAAGACGGGGTTCGATCTGGTCGACGTAGAGTTCGTGCAGTTCAGACAGTCTATGGAAAGCCAGTCTGCACATAGAGACAGGACGCGCTGAGGGGGTAGCGCGTCCTGTACGTTCGAGCGGCGTCACCCGCCCCGAGGGGGGAGGAGGAGGAGAAGGCGGGTCGCCATGCTCTGCTTACGATATAAGCAATGGCCGTGCCGAGTTCAACAGGATATCGGAGGTTTTTCTGCTCACGGAGACGTCTTCCAAGGCATGCCTCGACCGGCGCCACAGGAAGGGCTTGTCATACTGCGCTAATCTACTCCTAGGCCGTTAGGCGACACCGCATCTCGTAGAGGAGCGTCACACGGACAAGGAGGGTGTCGGCATGGTTGCATACAGGAAGTTCGACCCCGACAAGCGAGAGAGGCTCGATGATCCGGTGCGGCTGGAGGTGCTGCCTCCTGCCGTCCTATGGCGCGCCTTGGACCTCCGCGACCCGCGACTGTTGGTCGAGATAGGCGCCGGCACGGGCATATTCGCTGCCGCCTTCGCACTCGTCGCCCCTCAGACCGTCATATATGCGGCCGATATCGAAGAACCCATGCTCGAGTGGATGCGTGAGAACCGCCCGGAGGTCGCCTCGGGAAGGATAGTCCCCGTCCTCTGCACGGAGACGGAGGTACCGGTCGAGAGCGGCATAGCCGATGCCGTCTACATGCTCAATCTGCACCACGAACTGGTCGATCCCGCCGCCACCTATATGGAGGCCCGGAGACTGCTGCATGAGGGCGGTCGCCTTCTCGTGGTGGATTGGGCGCCCGTGAAGACGCAGAAAGGACCGCCTCTGGAGATACGGGTGAGCGCTCAGGTGATTGCTGCATATCTGGAAGCGGTGGGCTTCACCGACATCCGCATACATCCTGGTCTGATGTGGCACAGCATGATATCGGCCACGAGTCCCGGCTACACGACTTGAGGGCGTCATGACGCATATCACGGATGGGATTCCGGGTGCCTGCATCTCCATTCGTATACACTGGCCACACGTTTTTTGCTAACCGATGAGATGAGGGTGCATTGGCGGACGGCACGCATGACACGACGAGCAGGATAGCGCGTCTGGGGGAGGGCTTCGGTCGCTTCTTCGAACTGGAAGTGGCGGGCGCCGTGGTCTTGCTCGGCGCCACGGTCGTGGCGCTCGTCCTGGCGAACTCGGCACTCGCGGATACATACCATGCTTTCTGGCAGATCGAGCTGGGCTTCTCCATCGGACACTTCGAGTTCTCAGAGACGTTGTTGCATTGGATAGACGACGGTCTCATGGCACTCTTCTTCCTCGTCGTAGGTCTGGAGATAAAGCGGGAGGTGCTGGTCGGGGACCTGTCGTCCGGCAGGAAGGCGGCGCTCCCGATATTCGCAGCCGTCGGCGGCATGGCGCTTCCCGCGATCATCTATCTGTTCTTCAACGCCGGCGGGGAAGGCGCGGCCGGATGGGGCGTGCCGATGGCCACCGACATAGCGTTCGCCCTGGGCGTGCTCGCGCTCCTGGGCAGTCGGGTGCCGATAGGCTTGAAGGTCTTCCTCACCGCTCTGGCCATCGTCGACGACATCGGCGCCATCCTCGTCATCGCGATCTTCTACACCGACAGCATCAGTTACGGTTGGCTGGCGGCGGGACTCCTCCTCCTGCTCCTGCTCATACTCTTGAACGTCATCGGTGTCGACGACCCTGCTCCCTATCTGGCCATCGGCACAATCATATGGTTCTCTTTCCTGCACTCCGGCATCCATGCCACCCTGGCCGGCGTGCTGGTGGCCTTCACGATACCGGCCACAGCGAAGATGAGACCGCTCGAGTTCGTGGAGTGGACGAAGGAGAAACTGGCGGAGATAGAGGAGGAGGACGTTCCCGGCGCGCACGTCTTGGAGGACCCTGCCCAGCAGGAGTGTGCTCTGGAGATCCGCTCCACCGCTCGCTATACTGCGGCTCCCCTGCAACGCCTGGAACACTCCTTGTTGCCGTACACGAACTACATCATCCTCCCTCTGTTCGCGCTGGCGAATGCGGGCGTGACGCTGGTCGACTACGACCTCGGCAAGCTCCTTCTCGAGCCGGTCACCCTCGGCGTGTTCTTCGGTCTCATGTTCGGCAAGACGTTCGGCGTCACCCTCATGGCCTGGCTGGCGGTGAGACTCCATCTCGCAGATCTTCCCGACCGGGTCGAATGGCGTCATATATGGGGGACGGGCATGATAGCCGGCATCGGCTTCACCATGTCGCTGTTCATATCCAACCTGGCGTTCAGGAACACCTTGCTCAGGGCCGAGGCGAAGCTGGGCATCATCGTCACATCCCTCATCGCGGGAGTCGTCGGATACCTGTTCTTGAGATACGTGGCTCCTTCGGCAGAGGAGGTCCCTCGGGATGAACCTGCTGCCGAAGCCGCCTGATCGCAGGTCGCTCGCGTATGGGAAAGCCGGGACGAATGTGGGGCATCTCCTCATCGGCCGTCGCTTCACGCGGGGTCCCATCGCTACACATGGACCCTCGATATGCAGCATCGTTCGGAGCGGACAACCTGCTGTCGAGCGCTCTCGTGGCAGCCCTCAGCGTTCCTGCCTTCTACCATCTCGGCCTGCACCTGTCCACCATCGCCACGATGGGGTACCTGTTGTCCGCTGTCGCCTTGTCGTGCTTCGTGGCCGTTGGCGTATGGTGGTTGCGCTGGCAGCGGCCCTCTGCAGAGATACTGGCGCCCCTCCTTCGCTCCGTGCTCGCCTTCTCTGTGCCTGCAGCACTTCTCGCCCTGGTGCTGATACTCGCAGGCCAGCAGGTCTCGCTGGTGGCTGTCGCGGTGATGGCTTTCGCGGCAGCGATCTCCGTTACCGTCACGTCCGCCGTCTTCCACTACAACGTCGGGCGCAAGGTCATGAACGTATTCCGCATCGGCGCCATTCTCCTCACCCCTTTGCTGGTCATAGGCTTGACCGACCTCCTCTCCAGGGGGCTGACCATCATCGAGGG
>CAYWAF010000099.1:0-5358 GCA_964456355.1 uncultured Eubacteriales bacterium
GCAAGTGCACTCCAGAACACATCCAGCACCCTTGCCTGTTGTTCCCTGTTGAAGTAGATGAACACGTTACGACAGAAAACAACGTCCACCACGCTTATCGGCTTGTCTGAGAACAGATTCAAGCGCCGAAACTTGACCCGCCTTGCCAGTTCGGGTTTGACGGAGAACGTCTCGCCATGTTCTTCCAGGTATTTTACCCGAAATTCCTGGGGGATGTTCTTGAGGTTGTCTTTGCTGTATTCGCCGCGCTTCGCGGTCTCCAGCGCTGATTCATCCAGGTCTGTGCCTAACACGGAGAGCAGGAAGGCGTGCTCATAACGCCCCATGCCGTCGAGGAACGACATCGCTATCGAGTAGGTCTCCTCCCCCGTCGAGCATCCGGCAGACCACGCCCGGATGAGACGCTGACGCTGCGCCGTCTTCTCCTCCAACATCGCAGGGACTATCTTCTTCCGGAACAGGTCGAAGACGACAGGGTCCCTGAAGAATCCCGTGACGTTCACCGTGAGAGCATCCAGAAGTTCCGCATACTCCTCGCCATGTGCATCGAGATAGTCGCAGTACTGACGGTACGAATGCAGGCCCAACGCACGGAGCCGTCTTGCGATGCGCCTTTCCAGGTAACGCTCGCGGTACTGGCTCAGGTCCAGACCACGCTCGCTCAAGACCTTCTTGACGAGGCGGTCGATGTTGCCACGGTAGACTCGGACGGGGCCGGCGTCGGAAGCCGAGCCCTCATCTGAGTCATCAGTCAGCGTGAGACGGGTATCATCCATGCAATCATTGTAGAATATCGGGGACATATCACCCGCACGCACGCTTCAGATCGAGAAGGACGACATGAGCACCAAGACACGTATGTTCAAACTACTCGCGTTGCTGATGGCCGTACTCATGCTGACGTTGTCGGCAGGATTCGCCTGGGCTGCCGCTGACGACTATGCGAACAGGGGGCTGGTCCCAGACGGCGTCACCCTGGGAGATGAGAGTTTGTCCGGCCTCACCGCAGACCAGGTGCGCGAGGTCATAGACAGCGAGGTTTCCGACCCCCTCATGCAGCCAGTCACCGTCACCTTCCAGGACAAGGAGTTCACGCTCGACCCTCAGGGCAGTCTGAGCATCGACGTCGAAGCGATGCTGGACCAGGCATACGACCCTCTGACCGGCACGACATTGGCCGAGAGAGCGTACCGCAAGATCACAGGGCAGCCACTGACGGTCGAAGTGGAGCCCGTGCTTTCGGTCGAAGGAGAGCCCCTGAGCGCGTGGGTGGAGGAGGTCGCCTCCCAGGTCGACACTCCATCCGTCGATGCGACGATGACCCTCGTGAACGGAGCTGTCGTCGTGCAGAGTTCGTCAGTGGGCTACAAGACGAAGGTCGAAGAAGCCGTCACCGAGCTCACGGAGGCCCTCCTGGAGGGCAAGAAGGAAGTCGAGCTGCCGGTCGAGGTCATCGAGCCTGAGCATACCGAGGAGACGATGGGCAAGACCATCGTGGTGGACCTGTCAGAGCGCAGGTTGTACCTGTACGAAGGCACGGACGTCATCAAGACGTACGGAGTCGCGATAGGCACCTCACGCCATCCCACCCCCAAGGGCGAGTGGAAGATAGTGCGGAAGCAGTACATGCCGTCGTGGTCCAACCCGGGAACCTCCTGGGCAGCAAGCATGCCGGCGTACATACCCCCCGGCCCCTCCAACCCCTTGGGCACGCGCGCTCTTTACCTGAACGCTTCCGGAATACGCATCCACGGCACGACGAACAACTGGTCCATAGGTCACGCCGCCAGTCATGGGTGCCTGAGGATGCACCGCTGGGACGTGGAGGAGCTCTACGACCTGGTGCCTGTCGGCACGAAGGTGTTCATCGTCAGATAGGGCGTCCGGCGTCACGAGAAGCGGACCGTCAGACGAGCACAGCCGCCTATTGCCTCGTCGATCACGACCCGTCGTAGCTGTGTGAGGTCGAGTGACACGCGTTGTCGCACGAGCCGCCTCCGCCGGAGTTGTGGGTGAAGCCGACCTCGTCGCGGATGAGATGCTCCGTGTCTATCCCATGGCTGACGTGACAGGCGCCACAAGCATATCCGTGACCGGACGATCCGCCGTTGACATGCAGATAGTGCAACCGGCTCTCAGTCAGGATGTTGTCGTAGAAGTTGCTGCCCGTGGTGCCTGTGTCCTCCACTCCCGTGTAGTAGACGGAGTACTTGTGACAGCGATAGCACACCATGCTCGAAAGGTCCGACGTGACTCCCCAGTAGGGCTGGAGGAGTATCGGAGCGTCCTCGGACGTGTGTAGACCGGAGGCCTCGGTCGCATCCGCGTTCCCGTGACAGTGTGAGCAGTAGAGGGTGGACGTGCTCGACCAAGCAGGAGAAGTGGAAACGAACGACCCGCTCCTGTTCTGTGCTGCCGAGGAAGAGGCCTCCACCGCATGGAAGGAAGCGTTGCGAGTGTCGAACTCCGAGGCGATGTCACGCGCACCATCCAGGTCCGACCAGCCGTTGGCGTGACACTTCATGCAGACCTCGTACTCATAGAGCACGCCTCTGCGCTCGGTCAGGGTTATCGAACCTGCAGGAGCGTTGGTGACCTGGACGCCCCACGCTCCCTTGAGGCGACCGATGACGGCGGGCGGCGTGCCGGTGGCGACCGTCGGAGTACTGGTCGCCTCGTGGACGTTGTGACAGTCGGTGCACTCCACGTGACGGGTGATCGTGGCTACCTCCGTCGAGACGTGCGTGTCGGGGACCGCACCCACAGGATGCCTGCTCTCCCCTATCGGGCCCATGTCGGCCAGAGCCAAGCCGGGTGGTGAGCCCGCCGTCTCAGCACCGCCACCGAAAAGGGTCTGGGCAGGAGTGCTGGTAAGACCCGTACCGGAAGCGTTGGCCCGGAACACCTGTATCGAAGGCACCTGCTTCGCAGACGCGGTGCTGGACCATACCCCTGCGTTGCCGACCACGAGTTCGTTCCCCGACGAGCCGTCCACATCTCCGACCAACAGCGACGAGGTCGCATAGCGCTTGCCGGTCGCATAGTTCTGGCGGGTCCCCAGTCCGCCACCGGAGGTGCGAGGGAAGACATTGACCGAACTCGTGGCGGTTTCGTGCCGCAAGGCGACGACGGTCTCCTGTCCGGTGACGTTGGGCAGGACATCGGCCACGAGTGTGGCATATGCGACCGCACCGGCGATCCCGGTGGCGTTATAGCTGCCCAGAAGCGTCCCGGCACCGGAGAAGATGGAGACGGTACCTGTGACCTCACCCGAGTTGGCCACCGCGATCTCGTTCACCGTGGTGGATCCGTCCCATGCATCTCCTATGCTCGGACCGCGGGGTTGGCTACGAGTGGAGTACGGGCCTCCGGTCACCAGGGTCCCCGGGGAGGTCTGCGACTCGGCGAATATCCTCAACGTGTCGTCACCTGCCGAGGTGACGGCCAGATCCGGCGCGACGCCTGCCGTGACATCGCCGGATGCGAGACCGGAGGCGTCGTTGCCCACCGACACCGGGCCTGTCAGACGGGTGAGACTGGCTCCCGTCAGACGATAGATGTAGAGGTTGCTGGCATAGGGAGACGTGGCCGCCTTCGTCACCACGGCTATCTCGGGCCTGCCGGTGCCGTCCACGAAGACGTCGGCTACCACGACGTAGGCCGGTGTCGCGTCTATGCTGTAGGTGACGGACGAGATGCCCTTCAGAGTGTCCCGGGAGAAGACCTCCAGCCGCTTGTTGGCTGGGTCGGCCATGACGAGGTCCACCTCCCCATCGGCATCGATGTCTCCTGCTGCGATGTCGCCTGCACGACTGGCCACCGAATACTTCCTGGGACCCGTGAGGTCCAGCGGCGTGGTACCGGTGGTCTCGCGGGTGTAGAGGAACAGGCGTCCGTATGCGGAGGCGAGTTTCTTCGGGTCGAGCGTGACGGCCAACTCCGGGTCGCTCGAAGCCGTGTCGGGGAACGCGAGGGAAGCCACGTCGGTGGCCACGTTGGAAGCCGAGTGGCACGTGTCGCACATCTGTCGGCTGGGCTTCTCGACGAGTTTGGGCACCAGGTCGCCGTTCGCATCGGCGCTTCCCATCGGAGCATGACAGTTCTGACATTCGCCCACGGTGCGGCTGGCATCGGCCGACGGCCATTCACCGGCTATCGTCACCGTCGTCTCGGACTGGGCGTGAGTGGATGTGCCGTAGCGCGTATACCCGACCCAAGTGGCCCATGACGAGGCATGACAGCCCATGCAGAAGTACCTGTCGTTCGCAGGGACCGTGAGCGTCGTGGGAGCAGCGGGAGCGAGCAGCTTCTCGACTATCAGAGGAGGATTGTCAGAGCCGTGCGGGTCATGACAGGAGGAACATACTATCTCGGTCCCACTGGCAGGCGGCGTGATCTCGCGTGAGTGAGCAGTAGCAGACCATATGTCGAAACCGTCGAAGGTGCTGTCCACGCGATCCTGATGGCATGCCGTGCAATATTCGTCCCCTTTGAAACGCTCGAGAGCGGTGTTCGTCGTCGACCTGGCACGGAGGAGCGCAGCGTAAGAGTCGCCATCGGTGTCCTTGTCCGTGCCATGACTGTCATGGCACGAACTGCACTGTTTCTCCGGCGGACCGTAATCCGACAGGTCAGGATCGAGTAGGTGCGCTGATTCCGAAGTGAACCCGCTCTGCACGTCAGAACTGGCCCCGAGGGAGTCCACGCCGTGACATACGTAACAAAGGCCGGTATCTCCACCGGTGACCCAGGCACCGATGATCAGTGCGTTGCCGGCTGGCTCGGTGTCCCAGTCGCTCTGCCATCCCACGTCACTGGCAGGAGTGTGAGTGCGATGGCATATGGCACATGCATCGGTGTCTTCCTCGCCGGGAACATGGGGAGCGTCCACTGCTCCAGCCACAGCGACGTGCGAGAACACGACCGCGAGACAGGCGGCTACGGTCAACCAGGACCTTATGTGAGTCACCCTGTTCTCCAACGACACCCTCATCCGCCGTATCTGTGTTCTCCGTCACTGGAACGTACAGTCAAGCAGGCGCATGTCAAACAGACACCGCCAAACTTACAGTATACGTTGATGGATGCGTTTGCGCACGTCAGAAGCGCATATTTCACGAATTCGCCATATCTGTCGATGCATATGCCACATGGATGACACAGAAATGCCCTGTGCAATCCTCGACCACTCGCGAAGCAACGGCTTGGGATATACAGTCTCGACCCTTACCTGCTCCACCGAGAGTCAGAATCGGACTGACGACGGAAACCCGATGGAAAGTCGCATGCCGACCCTCTACGGGATCAGCTGCGAGGCCTGCTGCAGCACGCTGTCGGAGAGGGCTCCCGAGCCACCGA
>CAYWAF010000100.1:0-1775 GCA_964456355.1 uncultured Eubacteriales bacterium
CCACCATGGCGCTGCGCGAGGCCGGCTACGAGACGGTGATGGTCAACTGCAACCCGGAGACCGTCTCCACCGACTACGACACCTCCGACCGCCTCTACTTCGAGCCGCTCACCTTCGAGGACGTCATGGACATCTGCGACGCCGAGGACCCGGCAGGCGTGCTCGTGACCTTCGGCGGACAGACCCCGCTCAAGCTGGCTCACTCGCTCGAGGCGGCCGGCGTGCCCATCATGGGGACCTCCCCGGAGGCCATAGACCTCGCCGAGGACCGCAGGCGCTTCTCCGAAGTCCTCGACCGCCTGGAGATCGCGTATCCTGCGGCCGGTACGGCCAACTCCTTCGAGGAGGCCTTGGAGGTCGCGCGCTCGATAGGCTTCCCGCTGCTGGTGCGTCCCAGCTACGTGCTAGGCGGTAGGGGCATGGTCATCGCCTACGACGAGGAGTACCTGGAGCGCTACATGGCCGAGGCCACCAGCGTCTCGCCTGACCACCCCGTGCTGCTCGACCGCTTCCTGGAAGGTGCGGTGGAAGTCGACGTGGACGCCGTCTGCGACACCGAGAGCGTCTACATCGGCGGCGTGATGGAGCACATCGAGGAGGCCGGCATCCATTCCGGCGACTCCGCCTGCTGCATACCGCCGTTCTCGCTGAGCGAGAGCGTGGTCGAGAACATAAAGGAGCACGCGCGGGCACTCGCCCTGGAGTTGGGGGTGTGCGGGCTCATCAACATACAGTTCGCCGTCAAGGACCAGACGGTCTACGTCATCGAGGTCAACCCGAGGGCGTCGAGGACCGTGCCGTTCGTGAGCAAGGCCACCGGCGTGCCGCTGGCGAAGGTGGCTGCTCGTGTGATGGCGGGTGAGAAGATCGCCGAGATGGGCCTGCCGGACGAGGGTCGCGACCTCGGCCGCTTCTGCGTGAAGGAGGCCGTCATGCCCTTCGGCCGCTTCCCGGGCACCGACTCGGTCCTCGGCCCGGAGATGAAGTCGACCGGCGAGGTCATGGGCGTGGCACCCGACTTCCCCTCGGCATATGCGAAGTCGCAACTGGCCATCGACTACTCGCTTCCCACGAGCGGTGCGGCGTTCATCTCGGTATGCGACCGCGACAAGCGTGCCGTGGTCCCGATAGCCAAGCACCTGCACATGCTCGGCTTCGAGATACTCTCCACGCGAGGTACTGCGAAGGTGCTCTCTGCGGCCGGCATCCCCGTCACCGAGGTGCTCAAGAAGCACGAGGGACGTCCGAACATCGTGGACGCGCTCGTCAACGGGGACGTGCAGCTCGTCATCAACACGCCGTTCGGTCAGGAGACCCGCTCGGACGGCTACCACATCCGTACGGCGGCGGTGCAGCACGGCGTCACCAACATCACCACCATCGCCGCCGCCAACGCGGTAGTCAGCGCCATAGACGCCTTCAAGAACGGTCGCCTCGACGTCATAGCCCTCCAGGACTTCGGAGAGGTGTGGTCGTGATGTGTTCCACTGACGCCTCTGCCGTCGGGACCTCCGCCTCCCGCATCGTCGAGACCGCCGAGGTCTTGGAGAACGAGCGCATCGCAGAAGGCATCGGCCTGATGACGCTCTCTTCTCCGAGGATCGCCGTCTCGACGAGACCGGGCCAGTTCGTGCACATCAGGGTCACCGACGGGATGGACCCTCTGCTGAGACGACCCTTCTCCGTGCATCGCGTGGAGGGTGGGCGCCTGGAGATCCTCTACCAGGTGCTCGGACGCGGCACGCGCCTGATGTCGCTCGCCGGTCCCGGTGACC
>CAYWAF010000100.1:1875-5281 GCA_964456355.1 uncultured Eubacteriales bacterium
CTCAAGCCGAGACCGAAGGCATACGCTGCCAGGTCTCACTCGAACGCTTGATGGCCTGTGGCGTAGGCGCATGCCTCTCGTGCGTGGTGGAGACCACCGAAGGGCTCAAGCGCGCATGCGTGGACGGTCCGGTCTTCGATGCCGAGGAGGTGCGCTGGGATGAGTGAGGATCTTCGCTCCGACGAGGACACGACCGCCTCTTCCCCTGTGGACCTCTCGGTCGATCTGGGCGGGTTGCGGCTGCGCAACCCCGTGATGACGGCGTCAGGGACGTTCGCTTCGGGCAAGGAGTACTCAGACTTCGTCGACCTCTCGCATCTGGGCGCGATCGTGACGAAGGGCGTGAGTCTCGAGCCGTGGGAAGGGAACCCCTCTCCCCGTATCGCCGAGACACCGGCCGGGATGCTCAACTCCATCGGACTTCAGAACCCCGGGGTGGAGGCGTTCATCTCAGGCGACCTCGCAGAGCTGGCAGAGGCGGACGTCCCGGTCATCGTCAACGTCTCGGGTCACTCCGTGGCAGAGTATGCTTCGGTCGTGGAGCGCCTGGAGGAGGACGGTCGGGCGGACGGCTTCGAGATCAACATCTCCTGTCCGAACCTCGATGCCGGCGGGATGACGTTCGGTGTGGCACCCGCCCCGGCCGCCGAGGTCTTGGCCGCGTGCAGACCCAAGACCGACAAGCTCCTGATAGCGAAACTCTCGCCCAACGTCACCGACATCGTCGAGATAGCCGAAGCGGTGGTCGACGCCGGTGCGGATGCCGTCAGTCTCGTGAACACGTTGCTCGGGATGGCGATAGACACCGAGACCTTCAGACCCAAGATCGCTCGGGGTGTGGGCGGACTGTCCGGCCCGGCCATACGGCCGGTCGCCGTGCGGATGGTCTGGCAGGTGGCGCGAGCGGTGGACGTTCCCGTGATCGGCATGGGCGGCATCATGACGGCAGAGGATGCCGTGGAGTTCTTGCTGGCAGGAGCCTCGGCTGTCGCAGTCGGGACCGCCAACTTCGTAGACCCGCGCACCACGGAGAGCATCGTCGACGGCCTTCTCGGCTTCTGTCATGCTCGTGGCATCGAGCGGGTCGCCGACCTGACCGGCGCACTCGACTTCGACCCCGGCGAGTAGGGGAGGGAAGATGCCGGACGACCGCGACGATCTGGACGGGCACGGAGACCCCGGGAACACGCCTGTCACGTCCTCCGATCTCGACTGGTCGCTGTCTTGGCCATGGGTCGTCGGTGTCATCGTCATGCTCCTGCTAGCGGTCGGGATGGTCCTGTGGGCATACTTCGACTCGTCCACGCCTGATACGTCGGCCCAGACGCCCCCGGACGCCTCCTTGTCCTGGGACCTTTTCGTCACCGCGAGCCGCCTGCAGACGTTCGGCGAGGGACGCTATCTAGCGCTGCAGGCCTTCGACGACCGGGGCATGCCCGTGGTCTGGGTGTGGGATTCGGAAGAACTCGACGAGACGGGCGTGGACGGTCACCTCCTGGTCGCTGCCGAGCCGTCAAGTGCCAGGTTATGGCTGGTGCCGGTGGACGAGGACTCGCAGCAGGAGTGGTCCGGTCTCTACGAGTACACGGATATGTCTACTCCTCCTTATGTATATCCCCACGACGCCCCGCCGGAGCAGTTGGTCGTCTGGGATCTCGAGAGCGAGCAGGGACCTACGCCGAACGCTCCGGCTCGCTGGGGAAAGGTGGAAGGGCCTGGCGAGTACGACGCATACTTCGAGGTGGACCCACTGAAAGGCGTCTATCCTTCCCGCCTCCTCTTCAACGACAAGGGTTCGCACGACGAAGGTCATGCGGCTCGCTTGCCCGAAAACGTAGTCACTTTCGAACCGAGAGGCTGGTCGCCTTCGGGCATGTATATCGCTGTCCAAGAGATGGTACAGCCCATGTCGTCCACCGATGGTGTCCCTCACTGGCCCGATCTTTCCGTCTCCGAGAGACGGGCCTTCATCATCGAAGCGGAGACGGGCAAGGTCGTGGCGCAGGCCAAGAGTGTGTGGTCGGTCTCCACCCCGGTGTTCTGGCATCCGACAGAAGACCTCTTGATATGGGGGACGATCGACTATGACTCCCAGGACCCGGGCCCCCGCTTCATGGTACTGAAGCCACACTCACAAGCCGAAGATGTCGCTGATGCACTACCGGGACTGGTCTCCTCTCTGGAGTCGGCCGAGAGTCAGGGAGGCCTCGTATACGCAGGAGCGGGTCCGGAAGAGGTCATACTGGTCGCTGAGGGAGGGTCCTCGGATCGCATATACTCGCTCGGCTCCGAAGGGTTGATGGACTTAGGTTCACTTCCGTGTGACTGGTGGCAAGACATCGTATACAGCGATCCGGTCGGTGTGGCCGTTCTGACGGACGAGTTCGACGACACGACATGTGGCGACGAGTACGTCCTCACCGTCTACGACAAGCACGGTGGACAGGAGCAGGTCCTCTGGCACTCCTCGCCAGACATCGCTCCTCCCGGCGGCGGTTGAGACTGAAAGGAACTCCCGTGCGGAGAGAGAAGGCCGAAGATACTCTCATAGTGGCGCTGGACACAGACGCCCATTCGGCGTTGGCGCTCGCACACTCCCTGAGAGACAAGGTGCGCCTGCTGAAGGTCGGCATGACGCTCTTCTACGACGAAGGGCCGCAGGTGGTCAGAGCACTCCAGAACATGGGGTTCGATGTCTTCCTCGACCTCAAACTCCACGACATACCGCATCAGGTGTACGGAGCGGCGCGCTCCATCGCCTCGTTGGGCGTGAAGATGATCACGGTCCATGCCTCCGGTGGCTCGGCGATGGTGGAGGCGGCCGTGCGCGGGGCGTGCGAGGGCTCGGCCGAGTGTGAGGTGGACGCTCCCGACGTCCTCGCCGTGACCGTTCTCACCAGCATGGACGCCGAGACGCTCGCGGAGGTAGGGGTCGCGTGCAGCGTCGAGGACCAGGTGAAGACACTCATGTCTCTCGCGAAAGGCGCCGGCGCCACGGGGGTCGTCTGCTCTCCGAACGAAGCCGCGCTCGCGAGGGAGGTCATGGGCCGAGAGGCATTGGTGGTCACTCCCGGCATACGGCCTTCGTGGGCGGCCTCCGACGACCAGGCCCGCATCGCCACGCCGGCCCAGGCACTCGCGGCGGGTGCGACGCACTTGGTCGTCGGTCGTCCGGTGACCGCGGCCGACGAACCTGCGCTTGCGGCGATGAGGATATTGGAAGAGATGGAAGGGTGAGCATGACCGCACCTGCGACCAATCCCATGACCGAAGAAGAGATACTCGCCGCCTTCGAGGAGGCGGGCGCCATCCAGAAGGGGCACTTCGTCCTCACGAGCGGCCGTCACTCCGACACCTACGTCCAGTGTGCTCGCGTCCTCGAGGACACGGCGCTCACCACCCGTCT
>CAYWAF010000101.1:0-3430 GCA_964456355.1 uncultured Eubacteriales bacterium
GAGAAGATGGACAAGGCCCCTGAGACGTGGATTCGGTTGTCAGGGTCGTCGATGTCGTAGAAATCGTCGCCCAAGGCATCGTCGGCGGCGGAGACGACAGCGTTGGAGAGCGCGCCGGTTCCGCCGTATGCCTGCATCTCCACAACATACGGCCCGGTGCCGTCGAGGACTCTCGCCGTCGAGCCCGCAAGGGAGTCAGGGGGAGTGAGCAACAGGGCGCCGTACAGGTGACCCATGGCAGCCCCGCCGGCGAGCGCGTCGGGGAAGGTCTGGCCCGTCGCCAGACCGATCACGTCATACTCCTCGCTCCAGGCCGAGACGAGGTCTGCTGCAGTCGCGTAGCGGTCCTTGCCGTACAGGCGCTTGTAGGACACTTGTTTGGTCGTCGAATAGTTTGCAAGGTCTTGGATCACGTTGCCACTGACGGCCCCCTCGCCTCCTACGATGTATGCGCCGTCGTTGGAGGCACTCATGTCGTACCAAGCAGCCGCCGAGGAGACAGGAAGGGCACCGGGCCTGGTGAGGAGTATCGGGATGCGATGCGCGTAGGCGAACGGGGATGCAGCGAGCGCATCGGGGAACGCGTCCCCTCTGCATATGAACGTCTCGCGCGGTTGCAGGCCCTCGTCGTCGTTCATGGCTGCCACGGTGAGGGCCACTGCCGCCGCGGTGCCGTAACGGTCCTGTCCGTAGATGCGGTCCATGTACTCCGGAGCGATGCTGCTACCCAACTCCGTCCATACGGCTGCGCTCACGGCGCCTTCGCCGCCTACGATGACGATGTTCTTGACTCCCAGGCGCAGCATCTCGCCGATGAGGCCTGCCGGCAGGTGGTCGTGGGGGGTGAGCAGGACAGGGGCCCTGAGCGCTCCCGCCAGCGGAGCAGCAGCCAACGCATCGGGAAAACTCTCGCCTGATGCGACGATCGCCCACTCCGAAGCGGTGAAGCACTGCTCGGATATCTTGATCGCCGTCTCGTACCTGTTCTTGCCCCCGATCCGATATGTCCTGATGGCTTGCAAGGTAGGGAGGTCGTAGAGGTAGGCGTCTATCGTGGCCGTCGTGACCCCTTCTTTGACCTGCAGCCAGAAGGCGTTCTCAGGAGGAAGACCGCGATCAGGGGCGGTCATGTCTCGGTAGGTACCGGTCTCGTCTATGAAGGCGTAGACGAGGGGCTCGTCCGGCATCGAGGGCAGGAGGAACGTGCCGTCGGCTGCCGTGTGGGTCTCGGCTACGGAGTTCTCCAGATGACCGCTGTCCGCATCCAATGCTTTCCATACCTTCACCAGGATGCCGTCCAGGGTCGAGCCGGTCTTCCAATCGTAGACCGTGCCTACGACGTCCGCCTCTGCTCCCAGCGCAGGCAGAGGGAACATCACAGCGAGCATGAGCACGACCGTCAGGAGTGATACCAAGGTCACTGCTCGGGGGTGGTGAGACATGAGAGTCCTTCCAGGCACTGCGGGGCGATGTCCGATGACTCCATCGTAGCACCTAGCGTGCCGAAGAGCAGGGATATCGCCATCCGACGCTCCGTCCTGTGGCATGGAGATTCGGTGGAGATGAGGGTTGTGATCGGCTTGCGGGATAGACTTTGCTTGAGGGTGTGCGACGTTGTTGCACCGCCGGTTCCTGCGGAGTAACGTCGCGATATACAAGGAAGACCACCCTCGTCCGGATGATGGGTGCTCATATGTCGGAGCCACGACGCATACTGCTCGTCGAAGACGAGAAGGCCATACGCGATGCCGTCAGCGCATATCTCGAGCGCGAGGGCTACTGGGTGAGCGGTGCCGAGGACGGGCAGGTCGCCCTCGACGAGTTCGCCAAGCACAAGTTCGACCTGGTCGTTCTCGACCTCATGTTGCCGAGAGTGTCGGGCGAGGAGGTCTGCGCCGCCATACGCAACGCCTCCGACGTGCCCATCATCATGCTCACGGCGAAGGGTGAGGTCGAAGACCGCATCGCCGGGCTGGAACTGGGGGCAGACGACTATCTGGTCAAGCCCTTCTCCCCTCGCGAGTTGGTGGCCAGGGTGCGGGCGTTGCTGCGCCGTGCGCACGTGGGCGAGGAGCCTCAGCGCGACAGGATACGCTTCGGGCCTCTGGAGATAGACGTCGCCGGTCACAAGGCGTATCTGGACGGCGAGGAGCTGGACCTGACCGCCAGCGAGTTCAAGCTGCTCACGACGCTCTCGCGCTATCCGGGTCGCGTCTATTCCCGCATGGAGCTGGTAGAGAAGGTGCTCGGTTACGACTTCGAGGGCTACGAACGGACGATAGACAGCCACGTGAAGAACCTCCGCGCGAAGCTCCACGACGACCCGAAGGATCCGACGTTCATCTGGACCGTCCACGGGGTCGGCTACCGCTTCGACCCACCTGTCGAGGACTCCTGAGATGACGCGCGCGAAGGGGGGCGCCAAGGGCAGCGGGAGCCTGACCCGCAGGCTCGTGTTCTCGTTCGCGGCCGTCGCCGCCTTGACCGCCCTGCTGGTGGCCGGCATCCTCTCGATCACGTGGCAGCGCCAGTTCGACATCTACATCAACGAGGGGCTGCAGAACACCGCGGACGGAGCCGCTCTGCTCCTGGGGACCTCCTACAAGGAGGCCGGCGGTTGGACGGTCAACGCCTTCGCCGACCTGCCGAGGTTCGGGGTGATGAGCGGTCTTGCGGTGCAGGTCCTCGACGACGAGGGACGCTTGCTCTACGACGACTCCTTCCACGGATCGGTGATGAGCGGCAGGATGACGCGTCCGCCCTCCGGGTTCCGCGAGCCGGACGGCCCGATAGCGACCGCCCCCATCGTGGTGGACGGCGAGGTCGTCGGGGTGGTGCGCGTCTGGTCGCTCTCTCCTCAAGGGCTG
Organism: uncultured Eubacteriales bacterium; assembly: GCA_964456355.1. GTDB lineage: Bacteria > Actinomycetota > Coriobacteriia > Anaerosomatales > CAYWAF01 > CAYWAF01. The sequence continues at coordinate 2,868 of CAYWAF010000101.1, forward strand.
CTCACGGAGAACGACATCCGTTTCCAGAGGGCCAGTTTCTTCGCACTCGCCGTGGCCGCCGTGGCCGCCGTGTTACTGGCTTCGATAGCCGGCTCCGCGTTCGCACTCGGCCTGACCAAGCCGATAGACAGGATCACGGCTGCTGCCACCGCCATGCGCAGCGGCGACAGGGCCGCCCGCTCGGGCGTCAAAGGCGATGATGCGATCGGTGTGCTGGGCAAGACCTTCGACGAGATGGCCGACGCGATCGAGGCCGACCGTGAGTTGGAGCACCGGCTCACTGCCGACGTAGCGCATGAACTGAGGACGCCCTTACAGGCCATCCAGGCCACGGTCGAGGCGATGCAAGACGGCGTGCTCCCGGCTGACGAGGAACGGCTGGGGATAGTGCGCGACGAGACGAGGCGCCTGAGCCGTCTGGCCGACCGCATCCTGGAACTCACCCGCCTGGAGCGGGGCAGCGTGGAGATACGCATGGAGGTGCTGGACGTAGACGTTCCGGTCCGTGCCGCCATCGAGACCCACCGCGCGCTCATCGAGGCCTCCGAGCTCACCATCTCCGA
>CAYWAF010000101.1:3530-5219 GCA_964456355.1 uncultured Eubacteriales bacterium
GAGCGGCATGGCGGCAGCGTTTCCGTGGCCCGGCGAGAGGGTGGGGGAAGCGTGTTCGCCGTGCGTCTGCCCCTGCTTTCCGAGGAGTGATGGTTGCGGTACAGTCTACGGGCGAGATTCGAGAGGAGATCCTGGACCAGATGCCTGAGAGTGGAGCCCTTCGTCCCGATGCACCCCGTCCCGACCTGCAAGGCAAGGTGCGCGACATCTACGACCTCGGCGACAGGCTCCTACTCGTGGCCTCCGACCGCATCTCCGCTTTCGACGTGGTCTTGGACCAGCCGATCCCCTACAAAGGTGAGGTGCTGACCAAGCTCTCGTTGTTCTGGTTCGACCTGCTCGCAGACGTCGTGGACAACCACCTGATCTCCGCCGACGTCGCAGACCTCCCGGAGCAGTTCAAGCCGCATGCCGAGTGGCTGGCCGGTCGATTCATGCTGGTGAGGAAGGCCGAGGTCTTCCCCGTCGAGTGCATCGTCCGCGGGTATCTGGCCGGCAGTGGCTGGAAGGAGTACAAGCGCGAGGGCACGGTCTGCGGCATCCGCCTGCCTGAAGGGCTGGTGGAATCAGCCAAGCTGGACGAGCCCATCTTCACTCCTTCGACCAAGGCCGAGATAGGCACCCACGACGAGAACATCTCCTTCGAGAGGATGGCAGAGGTCGTCGGGCAGGACTGGGCCGAGGAGCTCCGCGTGGTATCCATAGAGTATTACTCGCGAGCCCGCCGGCATGCCGAGTCACGCGGCATCATCATCGCTGACACCAAGTTCGAGTTCGGGCTGGTGGACGGGCGTCTCACGATAGTGGACGAGGTGCTGACTCCCGACTCCTCGCGCTTCTGGCCGGCCGACGACTACGAGCCCGGACGCGGCCAGGCCTCCTTCGACAAGCAGTACGTCCGTGACTGGCTGGAGAGCAGCGGGTGGGACAAGACGCCCCCTCCGCCTCCGCTCCCGGCCGAGGTCGTCGAGGGCACCTCGAAGCGCTACATCGAGGCGTACGAACGCATCACGGGGCGCACGTTCGAGCCCGAGGGGAAGTCATAAGGCAGATGGGCAGACGCAATCCCAACAACCCGCGTTACAGGAAAGACTCGCTCGGCAAGACGCGCAAGAGCGCTGCCAGTGCCAAGCCCAAGCGTGCAGCGGGCGACCGTGCGTCTTCGTCGGGAAAGAAGAAGGGCGCAGCGTCGGAGGTGACCGGCTGGCGCAAGTTCTTCCAGCCCCTGCCCACGCCGGACACTCCCGAGTTCAGGATGTGGCGCAAGATATGGCTGGCGCTGTTCATCGCGGGTGCGGTGTTCACGGTGACCGCTCTTCTGCAGCGCAGTTCGCCTTCGGGCAACTGGATACTGGTCGCGGCATACTCCTGTCTCATCGGGGCGATACTCATCGACGTCCTCAAGATCCGCAAGATGCGACGCGAGTACGCCGACGAACTCGCGCGCGGCTCGAAGGGCAAGAAGGGCGGGAAGAAGGGTTCGGCTGCCAAGGGCTCCGAAGGCAAGGCCGGCAACAAGGACTCCGACACCAAGAAGGGGGCGAAGTAGTCGATGGCGCGCTACGAGGTGTTCGTCACGTACAAGAAGGGCATCTTCGATCCGCCGGGAGCCACTGCCGAGCGCGCGTTGGCCAACCTCGGCTACGAGGGCGTCGAGAGCGTGCGGATAGGCAAGTACATCCGGCTCGA
>CAYWAF010000102.1:0-5174 GCA_964456355.1 uncultured Eubacteriales bacterium
GTTCGGGATCACGCTGGTGAACAGGCTACCGGGCCCGATCACCACGACATCGGCCTCATGGATCGCCTCCAAGGCGGCAGGGCAAGGCGCAGGGCGCACGGGTTCAGCGTGTATCTCGGCCACGGGGCCCCCTCCGGTATGTGCGATCTGCGCTTGGCCACGCACGGTCTCGCCTGCGGCGTTCGTGGCGACGAGCAGCATCTCGTCGGTCGTGCTCGGCAAGACGTGCCCCCGTGTTTGCAGGATCTCCTCTGCCGCCTCTATCGCAGAGAGGAAATCCCCACGCATGCGCTCCAGGGCTGCGATGACCAGGTTCCCGAGGGAGTGACCGGCCAGTCCCTCTCCAGCATCGAACCTGTACTGGAAGACCTCGCGCAACGGATCGTCGGCAGCAGCCATCGCCACCAGGCAGTTGCGGACGTCACCGGGAGGGAGAACGTGCAACTGTTCGCGCAGCCTGCCCGAGGAGCCGCCGTCGTCAGCCATGGCAACGACCGCGGTGGTCTCGAAGCCGTGGTCGAGCAGGCAGCCCAGCACCATGGGAAGTCCCGTACCTCCGCCGAGCGCCACGGCTTTGCGACCTACTCCGATCACCGCCCCTCCCGGTCCCGACCCACGTCCCGATGACTGGTAGCGACCCTGTAGCCCAGGTCCTTGAGGAAGGCGGCGGTATCCTCGGCCAGCACGACGGAACGGTGCATCCCACCCGTGCAGCCGAGGGCGATGGACAGATGGGTCTTCCCTTCGGCCAGATAACGGGGGGCGAGGAAGGTGAGCAGGGAGCGCCAGCGCTCGAGGAACTCGCCGGTCTCCTCGTGCCCCATGACGAACTCGCGGACCGGCTCGTCCAACCCCGTCAGGTCGCGTAGGTCGTGGTCGTAGTAGGGGTTGGGCAAAAAGCGCACGTCCATGATGATGTCGGCATCGCTGGGAATCCCGTACTTGAAGCCGAACGAGGTGACCGTGATGGCCAACGTGGAAGCCAGGTTCTGCGAATAGAGTTTTTCCTTGATGGCCCGCCGAAGGTCCTGCGGCCTCATCTCGCTGGTGTCGATGATCAGGTCCGCCCGACTCCGCACGGCTCCCAAGGCCTCCCTCTCGGCTCTTATCCCATCGGTGAGCGTCGCTCCCTCCTCGCACATTGGATGCTTGCGACGGGTCTCCTTGAACCGCCGCACCAACACCTCATCGTTCGCCTCCAAGAAAAGCAGGTGGAAGGGGACCTCGTTCTCCTCGAGCAACTTCAGCTCTCCGACCAGTTCGTCGAAGAAGGCCTTGCCTCGCACGTCACATACGATGGCGATCCTGCGGATGCGGCTGCCGGGCAACGCCGTCACATCCACGAGTTGGCGGATGAAAGCGGGCGGGAGGTTGTCTATGCAGAAGAAGCCGAGGTCCTCGAAGGTGTGTATCGCCTCGCTCCGCCCCGCCCCGGACATCCCGGTGATGATGACCAGTTCCGGCGCATGGGAGCCACCCTCAGCGGTCCCCGACGCATCCGCGATCGAGGTGCCGTGCGGCCGTTCGATGCTCTCTCTGTCGTCTCGTGACATCAATCTCTGTCCAACATCCATGTGAGCAGCGATGTGACCACCGAGATGATGAGCGCTGCGACGAAGGTCTCCAGGATGCCGACCGTCTCGAGGCCGGCGACCGACCAGGCGGTCAGGTAGAGCATGAGCATGTTGATGACTAGGGAGAACAGGCCGAGCGTGAACACCGTTATGGGCAACGTCACGAGCTTCACCAACGGCCTGACTATGAGGTTCACCAGACCGAGCACCAGCGCTGCCCAGAAAGCGGTGAGCACTCCGTCCACCACGAGAAGACTGCCGTTGGAAAGGTACGCCACACCGAAGATGACCGCTGTGGACACGAGGAATCGGAGGATCAGGTTCTTCATATCACATGGCTCCCGGATGAATGGTGGGCCGGTGCGGTCTCGATGGACCTAGTATATAACAGCGCCCTGACGCGGAAACCTTACCCCTCCCCCTCGTCATCGGGCCTGTGAGGGAGTTCTGCCAGGAAGTCGGCGATGTCTTCGGCGAGAGCGGACGGGATGCCCGGGACCCGGGCTATCTCGTCCGGAGCAGCTTGGCGGAGTCTGCGCAGAGAGCCGAACGTCTTCAGGAGGGCTTTTTTGCGCGCCGGGCCCACCCGGGGTATCTCGTCGAGGATGGACGCCGTCATCGCCTTGCGACGCAACTCGCGATGGTAGGTGATAGCGAAGCGGTGCGCTTCATCCCGTATGCGTTTGACCAGGTACAGCGAGGCAGAACCCGGTGGGAGCACGACGGGGTCGGTCCATCCGGGGACGAAGAGCTCCTCCTCGCGTTTGGCCAACGCGACCACGGGGATGTCACCCGCCCCCACTTCCTCCATGGCACGGACGGCGGCATTGAGTTGCGGCTTCCCTCCGTCGACGATCACGAGGTCGGAGTCTGCGCCGAAGCGTTCGTCAGCACGCCGTTCGGGCGCGAACCTGCGGCGGAGGACCTCGGACATCATAGCCACGTCGTTGGCCTCGTCGGAGTCCATGCGCACCCGGAAGCGTCGGTAGCCTCCGCGCTCGGCGCGGCCTGCCACGAAGAGCACCATCGAGCCCACCGAGTGCCTGCCGTGGATGGTCGATATGTCGTAGCACTCGATGCGCATGGGTGAGGACGACAGGGCCAAAGCATTCTCCAGTTGGAGAAGCGCGTTGTTGATGCGCTCGTCCTCATAGCGAGTGCGCACTTTGAAGCGCATGAGCGTATGCTTGGCGTTCCGCTCGACGAGTTCCAGCAGCTCACGCTTCTCGCCACGCTTGGGTATGACGAGGCGCACCTTCTTGCCTCTGCGACTCGAGAGCCACTCCTCGACAGGCTCCGGGTCGTCAGGCAGCACAGGCAGGAGCACCTCACCCGGTATGTAGGAGGCCTCGTCGTAGTAGCGCATGAGAAAGCCCTCGACGAGTTCGGAAAAGGGCACGTCCAGACCCTTGTCCATCACGAACTCGTTGCCGATGAGCACCCTGCCGTCGCGCACGACGAACACGGATGCCCCGGCTATGGTCTCCTCCCGCTCGAAGCCGATAACATCCACGTCCAAAGGACGGCTGGAGACCATCTTCTGTCGCTCCTGCACGGCCCGGACCGCTTCCAGGCGGTTGCGGAGGCGTGCTGCCTGCTCGAAGTCCAGGTCGGCGGCGGCCTCGTGCATCCGCCGCTCGAGCTCGGCGGCCACGTCCGAGTGGCCTCCTTCGAGGAAGCGCACCACCTTGCGCACGGTCTCGGCGTACTCTTCCGTCGAGATGGCGCCGACGCAGGGGCCGGGCCCTCTTCCCACGGAGTAGTCGAAGCACGCCTTGCCCGCCGGCTCACCCCCACGCCTCGTGAGCCGCTTCCACTCGATGCACTGTGCGCTGCAGATCGGATAGACCCTGCGCACCGCCTCGATCGTCGCGCGTGCAGCCTTGGCGTTCGTGTAGGGACCGAAGTACCTGGTGCCCTTGCGATGCCTCTCGCGCGTGAACTTTATCGCCGGGAAAGGGTCTGCCATCGTCAGCGCGATGAACGGATAGCTTTTGTCGTCGCGGTAGTCGACGTTGAACGGCGGGCCGAACTGCTTGATGAGGTTCTTCTCCAGGATGAGCGACTCGATCTCGGAGTCGGTGACCACGTAGTCGAAGTCCGTCGCCTGCTCCATCATCAGCGGGATCTTCTCGCGCTCGTCCTGGCCCAAGAGGTACTGCTTCATGCGCTTGCGCAAGGATTTGGCCTTGCCGACGTAGAGGGGCTCGCCCGCATCGTCCTTCCAGATGTAGACGCCCGGTGCATCGGGCACCTGGTCTACGCGTGCGTTCAGGTCCGAGGTGTCGCCGTTCCCTGCAGGCATCCCGCTCATCCTGACGAGTAGACGGCCAGCCACACGCCGGCATGCTCGGAGTCCACGAGTACGCTTCGATACGTGACGAACGCCCAACCGAGGAGGGTGCCATCCGTCAGGGCCGCATCGCCGTCCTCGCCGGCAAGCCAGAAGACGGTCCCGTCGTCACGCTCGTAGCCGATCCACGAGTCTGCACCCACTGAACACGGGCCATCCGGGGTCACATACGTGAGGGTGAGAGCATCGCCTACGATCTCGCCATGACGGGCAAGGGCCTCCAGCGGCATCGGAGAGGCCCTGAGGACGGACTCGTGGTCGCCAGGGCCGCCTGAACCCTCCACGATCTGCTCCGCCGAGAACTCCAGCCCGTTCGGCTCGAACTCGGCCACCACGGTGGCTGACGGAGGAGCGTCCACGCTGTCGGCAGCGGCCAGGACGGCGTCCGCCTCCGGTCCGGGTGGTATCTTCCGAGACGCCATCGCCTCGGCAATATCGTGAGAGCCGGACAGTACGCTGCCGAACGCCTCGTCTGCACCGACGGCGGCAAGCACGTGATAGAGAGTGCGCACGCCGGCGACGACCTCGGGACCAGCCCCCGATCTCACCAGGGAGACTTCCTCCTGCAATGCAGATGCACCCTCGACATCCTCCTGCTCGGCCAGCAAGGTCGAGGCACGCTGCCTCCATACGGTCGCGGCGTCCTCCTCAGCCGATACCGCCGGTATGCCGGGAACGGCCTGCCGCATCTTCTCGAGGTCTTCGTCGAGCGAGATGGGTAGCGTGCTCTCCGCGGAGGACACGGGGCCCACGGAGCCCGGTATACCCCCGAAGCCGACCGCCCTGTTCTTGGCGTCCAGGTAGGTGCCGGAAACGTCGACGTCTATCGCCAGCGCATCATCGGGAAGAGGAGTGGCACCTGCGGGCGTCGCTTCCTTGAGGGCGAGCGCCGGAGCCGAGAGCTCCTCGGGGACCGGCATCGGAGGCCTGGAGACGCCACCGGTGAGCCCTCGCAGGATGTAGGTGAAGATGCCGGTACCGGACGAGGTGGCCGCAGAGGTACCCTGCGACCCTTCCATGTCGGAAGCCCCGTCCTGAGAGTCGACGTCCGCCCCGGAGCCGTCCTCACCGGTGAGACCGACGTCTTCCGGGTCGGCAGCGAGGTCGGCCACGAAGAACTGGGCGCCGCCCAGCATGTCGGGATCGGTCAGGTCGGCACGGTTGAAGTACGCAGGATCGTCCGCCGGCTGCAACGGCCCGTCGATGTGCTCGTAGAGGAGTTCGCCTGTGACGATGTCACCGTCGAG
>CAYWAF010000103.1:0-5068 GCA_964456355.1 uncultured Eubacteriales bacterium
CAGTATCTGCCCTTCTGAGACGAACGTGCTCCAATGGTTGTACGGTCCGCAGGAAGAAGGCGAGGGGGGCAGTGCTTGTTCGTCTGTTCCCGGTGGTCCCATGTAGTAGGCATCGGCTATCCCGATGCCTGATAACGACAGGACCACGACGAACAGTGAGACCCAGAAGATGCGCTTCATGACCCAGCTCCCCCTCTCGACCGTGCGGTCGACCCATGACGGCCCCGGAGTCGTCCCGGGGCCTTGCTGGCGTACTCGAGCAATCGCTCTCATTCGCAAGTTATAACAGTCCTGCAGGCTCGGCAATCGACTCCTCGGAATCTCCACATACTCAACGGAGTGCGCGCAGGCGTATCATCAGCTGACCGAGCGCTCCCTCGACTTGCGGAGCCGTGCCGCTTGCGTCTACCAGGCGGAACGTGTCTTCCGCGATGCCGGAACGTGTCAGGGCGGTGACCGACCGGATGTCCAGGGTCGCTCTAGCGATGTCATGCAGGAGCCCTACGCGGTTCGTTGCTCGCACAGTCAGGATGGCTGCGTACGGGTCGCTTGTGTCTATGCGGACATCCGTCATCCGGGCTCGTCCAGCCCACCACTGCCCATATGACGGGGATGAGCCCTATCGCGAAGAAACTGTGCATGGTGGTCGACAGCACGTTCTTGGAGCGCACGAGCCCTCCATAGAACAGTGCGAGCTCGGGTGTCATGAAGAGCACAGGGCGGCGGAGACCAGGATGAAGGCAGTGTCGCCGGTATCGATCGCTGGCATCTTCTCACTCCTAACCTCGTGTCCCGTCGCGGTGCCGGACGCCGACATCGCAGCATGTGATAGATGCGAACGAGGGTAGGAGCGCTGTGTTTCAGGCACGTTTCCCGAGTGTGTCTGAAGAATGAAAAGCGGAGAAGTCGCTGCCGTTAACGGCCTATGACCCGGGACTTCACTCCTCCCAGACCACGAGTGTCATGCCGCTTCCCTGAGGAACCTGCTGTCCGGGGTAGGGGTACTGGCGTTCCACTATGGGTACGTCGCTGCCGAGGTTCTCGACGCGTACCCGTTCCACCTCGATGACCAGTCCTGCTGCGCGTATTATGTCTTCCGCGGAAGCGTATTCGAGGCCACGGACATCGGGGACCTCGACAGGAGGAGCACCTTCAGAGACGGTTATCTCCACCAGATCACCGATCTTCGTGTCAGCACCGGGCGGCGGGAACTGCTCGGTCACTACTCCCTCGGCATAACGGCTGTACTCCCAGTCTATGTCGGTCTTGAAGCCCAGACCTAAGACGAACTTCTCGGCGTCGTCTTCCCACATGCCGATCACGCCGGGCACGGGAGCACTCTCCGGTCCGAGCGACACCACCAGGTCGATGCTGCTATGACGTGGAGCCCATAGGGCGTCTTCCGGCTCTTGTGCGATGACCACGCCTTCCGGATAGCGGTCGTCGTACTCCTTGGTCACCTTGCCTATGCGCAGGTCCGACTTCTGGAGTTCGGTACGCGCTACGGATTCATCGCGGCCCACGACCATGGGGAGTGGCACCAGGTCTGGGCCGGCGATGACCACGTCCACCTCGGAGTTCGGGAGAGTGAGGTCTCCGGGTTCCGGGTCTTGGCTGGTTATCACGCCCCAGGCTCCCTCGGCGTCCTCGTCGTACTCTATCTCACCGAGCTTGAGGCCCCCGATCTGCAATGCCGCTTCAGCGGTCTCGATACGGTAGCCCAACACGTCGGGGACAGGGGTGTCGCCCTTCGAGAGCGCAGCGCATCCTGCAAGCACGAACGCGAAGAAGATTCCCATCACGGCAAGACAGCCCAAGCGGCGGGACATGCCGGTATCCCTCACCCCAAAATCGCATGCTGCATGCATGGCACGCAGCGCCGGACCCTTACGCGAGATATGGTAGCACGCTGGTCGCATCCTGTGAGAAGCGCGCATGCCATCTTCTCCTGCCCACACGGGGTACAATGAAGAATCGGCCATGTACGCGTCTCAGACCGAAAGCGAGATACGTCCCGTGTCCCTCGAACACATCTCCGTGCGTGGCGCGCGCGAGCACAACCTCAAAGACATCGACCTGGACATCCCACGCGATGAGCTGGTGGTGATAACGGGTCTTTCCGGCTCGGGGAAGTCCTCTCTCGCCTTCGACACCATCTATGCCGAGGGTCAGCGTCGCTACGTCGAGTCGCTGTCCGCCTACGCCCGACAGTTCCTTGGTCAGATGGACAAGCCCGACGTGGACCACATCGAGGGGCTTTCGCCGGCCGTCTCCATCGACCAGAAGACGACCTCGAAGAACCCGCGCTCCACAGTGGGCACCGTGACGGAGATATACGACTACCTGCGTCTTCTGTTCGCGCGCGTCGGCATCCCGCATTGCCCGAAGTGCGGCAGGCGCATCGAGCGCCAGACCTCCGACCAGATAGTCGACAGGATCTCCGAGTTGCCCGAGGGGACGAAGTTCCAGGTACTCGCTCCGGTGGTGAAGGGCCGCAAAGGCGAGTACGGGAAGTTGCTGGAGGAACTGAAGCGTGAGGGCTTCGTGCGTGCCCGCATCGACAAGGAGGTCCTCTCCCTCGACGAGGAGATACACCTCGACAAGAAGTACAAGCACGACATCGACGTGGTGGTGGACCGCCTCGTCATGAAGGCAGGCATCCGCACCCGTCTGGCCGACTCCGTGGAGACCGCGCTGCGCCTTGCGGACGGGACGGTGCTCATCGACGTGATCGACGGCGAGGAGCTCTCCTTCTCCCAGGCGCTCGCATGCCCCGTCCACGGCGTCTCGATGGACGAACTCGCACCACGCGACTTCTCCTTCAACTCGCCGTACGGGGCTTGTCCCGAGTGTGCGGGGCTGGGCGCGCGCCTGGAGGCCGACCCCGACCTCGTGGTCCCGGACAAGCGGCTGACGCTCAACGAAGGTGCGATAAAGCCGTTCTTCACCGGTTCGCAGAACTACTACCCTTCCCTCGTGCGCGCTGTCGCGAACCATATGGGCTTCTCCATGGACACTCCCTGGGAGAAGTTGCCCAAGAAGGCACGCGATGCCCTGCTCAACGGCCTGGGCGACACGCGCGTCCGCGTGGAGTACGTCACCCGTGACGGCCGGGAGACGCACTGGTACTCCCGGTATGAGGGTGCACTGAACTCCATCATGCGCCGTTACGAGGAGACCGAATCGGAAGGCAGCAGGGAGAGGCTGGAAGAGTATATGTCCGTGATCCCGTGCAAGGTCTGCGGTGGCGCGCGGCTCAAGCCGGAGATACTGGCTGTCACCTTCGGGGGCAAGAACATCCACGAGGTCACGCAGATGTCGGCGAAGGACTCGCTCGCATTCTTCCGGGGAGTAGAGCTCACCGAACGCGAGGAGACCATCGCCCGGCGCGTGATCAAGGAGGTCATCGAGCGTCTGCAGTTCCTGGTCGACGTCGGCCTCGACTATCTCACGTTGGACAGGACCGCATCGACGCTCTCGGGCGGAGAGGCCCAGCGCATACGGCTCGCCACCCAGATCGGCTCCGGGCTCATGGGCGTGCTCTACATACTCGACGAGCCGTCCATAGGGTTGCACCAGCGCGACAACGCCCGCCTCATCGGCACGCTCGAGCGCCTGCGCGACCTCGGCAACACCGTGATAGTGGTCGAGCATGACGAGGAGACCATCCGGGCGGCCGACTTCGTGGTCGACCTCGGCCCGGGAGCGGGAGAGCACGGCGGTGAGATAGTGTGTACCGGCACCACCGAGGACCTGGTGGCATGTTCCGCCTCCCTCACCGGCGCCTACCTTTCCGGCAGGCGCAGGATACCCGTGCCGGAGAAGCGTCGTTCGCCCAGCCGTGGCTCGATACGCCTACTCGGAGCAGAGGAGCACAACCTGAAAGCCATCGACGTGGAGATACCACTCGGTACCCTCACTCTCGTCACCGGCGTCTCCGGTTCGGGCAAGTCCTCGCTCATCACCGACACGCTCGCTCCCGCGCTGGCCAACGCCGTGGGGCGCACGCGTCGTCGCACCGGCAAGCACCGCGGGGTGGACGGACTGGAGAAGATAGACAAGGTCATCAACATCGACCAGTCGCCGATAGGGCGCACGCCGCGCTCCAACCCGGCGACCTACACCGGCGTGTGGGACGACATCCGCGCCCTGTTCGCCTCCGTCCCCGAATCGAAGGCCCGCGGTTATGCCCCCGGCAGGTTCTCCTTCAACGTCAAAGGAGGACGTTGCGAGGCGTGCAAAGGTGACGGGCAGATAAAGATAGAGATGCACTTCCTCCCCGACGTCTACGTGCCGTGCGAGGTCTGTCACGGCGCCCGATACAACCGCGAGACCCTCCAGGTCACCTACCGGGGAAAGAACGTGAGCGACATCCTGGACATGACGGTGGAAGAAGCGCTCCACTTCTTCGAGAACATCCCGCCCATCAAGCGCAAACTCCAGACGCTCTACGACGTGGGACTCGGCTACATCCGCATGGGTCAGCCGGCCACCACGCTCTCGGGAGGAGAGGCACAGCGCGTCAAGTTGGCCAGCGAGCTCAAGAAGCGCTCGACAGGTAAGACCGTCTACATCCTCGACGAGCCGACCACGGGTCTGCACTTCGACGACGTCCGCCAACTGCTACACGTCCTGCAACGGCTCGTGGACGCAGGCAACACCGTGCTGGTGATCGAGCACAACCTCGATGTCATCAAATCCGCCGACCACATCATCGACCTGGGCCCTGAGGGCGGGGACGAAGGCGGGGAGGTGGTGGCGACCGGCACGCCTGAGGAGATAGCGGCCTGTCCGCACTCCTACACCGGCCGCTTCCTGGCTCCCGTGCTGGAAGGTCGCGGCGCCACGGTGGCTCCGGCGAAAGAGGGTGCCGCGTGATGCAGGAGAAGCGGCGCAAGCAGGCCATCGTGGCAGCCGTCGCGCTCGCTCTGGTCGCGGTGTCCGTTCTCGGCGCCTGGCTCTACGCCAGGGGCGGAGGTCCAGTGCCCGAGTGGTTCCCGTTCGACTCGGCCGCTTTCGACCCGCTGGCCTCCGGCGATGCGCAGGAGACCGTCCTCCGCTCGATGCG
>CAYWAF010000104.1:0-5040 GCA_964456355.1 uncultured Eubacteriales bacterium
CTGCCGTGCACGAGGAGTATGCGCGTACCTCCTTCGAAGAGCTCGATGCGTGAAGGAAGCGAGAGGAGCCACTCCGCGAGGTCGTCTGTGATCTCCTCGCTGGTGAAAGCGTAGGAGTAGGCACCGATCTCCGCTTCATGTGCGTCGCTGAAGTGACAACCGCAGTCCCCGCGGCGCAAGGCCACGCCCTCGTCGTAGTTGCCCTGTATCGTCGGGATCTTCCTGCCTTGGACCTCACACACCACGCCGGCGGGATCAGGACCGTAACCGACCAGGTCACCGAGGCAGTAGCGCTCCGACACCCCCTTGTCCTCGATGTCTTCGAGGACGGCAAGCAGTGCTTGCAGGTTGGCGTGTATGTCTGAGAGGAGTGCTATCTCGCGCATGATGCCCCGTTCATGGATGCTGTCGCCCTCATGGCCCGTCATGATGGTATATGACGGCACGGCGCCTGCCTTTGCGCAGAAGGGCAGACCCGAGACATGCGATGTATACTTTCCCGTATGCCGATGTCTTCTTGGCATGACCACCTCCGATGCGTGTCGGCGGCCCCACCGCCGGACGGGTCAACTGCGTCCTGTGCAGCTTCTACGATCAGGTGCTCCAAGAGGAGATGCCCGATAGTCCGGGGAACCGCTTCACGTTCACATCCGAGTTGATCGCCAAACTCGAGGGCTCGGACCACAAGCATCACTGATCTGCGACGTGCCGCAGGCCTGCGATCACAGCGGCCCGTGAGGGCATCGGTCCCCATGAGTCACGCTGCTCCATGCTATCCGTGAAAATCGGACGATGGCGGGCATCCGTACTGTATAATCCATGTGTGTACCCTTACGAAGGAATGCTGGGGTGGACCGGCGCTCGCAGGCGCCGGGGAGAGCTTCCGTGGAGAACACGTGACCTTTGATGGAGTCTGCGAAAAAATTGGCCGAGGTTCCACTCACAACACGCCTTCTGAGCGTGTTCTTCGTCCTCTTCCTCGTTGTCGTGTCGCTCTGCCTCATCACGGTGGATCCGGCTTATGCCTGGCTCGAGGCCGACGCCACATGGCCGGGAGACCCTCTCGATTGCCCCGCCTGCCATAGCGAATCGTTCCCGTTCGCCACGCGCTACGGCCCGCATGGCGGGTTCACGACGACCAGCTCCAAATGCTCGATCTGCCACACGGTCCATGACGCCTCGCCCACCGGCGTCAAGCTCCTGCCGAAAGCGACCACCAGGGACAACTGCATGGTCTGTCACGACGGGACCGGCGGCAACGGCGTCTATGGCGCGATAGCTGCACGCGGCCTCACCGTGGGAGCTGCACACCGCATAGACACCACCAGCGTCATCCCAGGCGGGGACGCTGCGACCGGTGGGAGCCGCACTGCGACGTTCACAGGCGAGAACGGTTACTTGAGTTGCGACGACTGTCACAGCGTGCACGGTGCGGACGTGGTCGACCCGTTCAGCGGGGAGAGGGTCCGGTTCCATGCGAGCGACCGGGGATGGCTCACGGACTGGAGCTCCACGAAGTTGCTCCGTCAGAAGCCTGTCAGCTCCGACACCTCGACCACCGTCTACGGGTCCGACTGGTGCCTGGGATGTCATGCCGGTCGTTCCTCGGCCATCGCACCGGTCATGAACCACGCCGTGGACTCATCGGCCACCACCTCCTCGCCGTTCTACTACGACCATGTGGCGATAGTGACGACCGACACCTCGTTGGAGACCACCTACGGCACGATGGGGCTGCTCGGCTCGCTCCCGAACGCCATCTGGCACAACCGCGGCTTCGTGATGCCGACTCCGAGGACCTCACAGCAGGAAGGCCATGCGCCCATCTGCCAACAGTGCCACGAAGACTCGCGGGACGTGGGCTCACCGGGATCGGTGACTCATGCAGAGATCTATCGCTACGGTGACGGCAAGACCGCAGGAGACCCTGCGACCGACTCGCCACTGTTCCAGAACTTCCCACACGAGACGCAGAACGAATACATGCTCGTGGAGACGGGTGACGACCTATGCATGAACTGTCACGACACGTCCGCCCTGCCATAGAGGGCGAACGCCGGAGGCGTGCCACACGGCGAGCGGTCCGCTCGGCTTGCGTGGGTCTCCTGTTGTTGGGCGTGCTGTTGGTCCTGCCCGGCATCGCGGGCGCTGACACCGATTCGATAAGCACATGCCTGGATCCCTGTCATGTCTCGCCCGGCCTCATGGGCCCCGATGTCCAGAGTGCGTACTTCGGAAGCGGCGACAACGCAGGCCACTCCATGGACTGGAACGCCGACGTCGTGGCCGACACGTCCGGAGCGTTGCTTCCGCAAGGCGCGAGGATGCCTTGCGAGGAGTGCCACGTGACTCACGGAACCGCTACCTCCAACATCTACCTCTTCGACTCCACTCGCGCCGGGACGACGATCACCGAGGTGAGCCAGCTGTGCAGGGGCTGTCACCTGCCCTACGACTCGACGTCGGCCACCGTGACCGTGCAAGGGCTGGTGCTCAAGAAGATGCCCGCGCTCACGACGGCGCACAGCGAGTCCACGACACGCACCTGTCCGACGTGCCACGACGCCTCCGGGCACTCCCCCGTGCAACACGGCCACGACAAGGAGTGCGGCGACCCCGCATGTCACGGCGGATCGGGCTCACACGCCGTGCATCTGCGGGATTCGGACCCCAGAGGACCGGGGCTGCTGGAGTGCGTGGACTGCCACAAAGCTGCAGACTTCCCCTACTTCGGATATGGCACCGACTCCGACTCCAGCGGGCACATCGACTTGGATGAGACCACCGCTTGCGACACGTGCCACTCCCCGGGAGGCGACTACGACGGCGTCGACAGCACCACCTCTCCGGGAGGCTTCGTCTCGGTGGGAGCCAAGGACAACTGGGACGACAAGGTCTACGAGACCACCTCGACGCTGCAGTCGGGCAAGGAGAAGTGGTGCGCTGGTTGTCACGACGGTGACGAGGAGGACTCGGGCGAGGAGCCCTCACTCATCGACGGCGTCTACGCGCCGCCCGTGATAGGTGACGAGGACGGCGGCTACATCTACGGGACAGGTTGGGGCTTCTACGAGACAGGACACGGACTTGCCACAGATACCGTCATCCCCTCGAACGGGTTCGACACCGGGCCGGGACTGGAGTGCGACGACTGTCACGACTACACACAGACCCATATCGACGGGGAGCATCGCACCTTCACGGCAACGGGCACGGCAGACGATTACCGCACGGGTTACCGTTTGAGTCTTGTCGCCGGGAACAACCCTATGCTCATACCACTGCCCTACAACACACCCAACAGTGCTGACAACTATCGGCTCTGCACGCAGTCCGGATGTCACGACCCGTATCCGTTCCTCAACGAGACGGTCGAGGCCTCGAGCAATCCGTCCTTGAGGCGCACGAACTTTTGGAACGAGAACCGCGACTCAGGCCACAACATGCACCTGCTCCACGTCGGCATGAACCAGATAAACCGCTGGGCTCCTGACTGGGGCAACACGAACACGAGCATGATCACTTGTATATCGTGCCACAACGTGCACGGCTCGAAGTACCTCGGTATGATCCACGACGGCTCGCTGATCAGCGACACGGTGACGCGCACACCCGGACTACGGATCTGGTACTACGATGACGTGCTTTCCGAGTGGGTCGGAAACAACCAGGCCCCACCGGCTCCTGAAGACGTGACACTGGCTATGAGTGAGGGATGGATCTGGAGCGCTGGGAGTTCTGCACACCTCTGTTCCCACTGCCATGGCAATTGGAACACGATTCCCGTAGGCAGGACCTTGTGGCAGGACTACAGGATCGCCCCAGTGCTCGATTGGGTCGGCACGCCAGGCTACGAGAACGACGGGACAGACCCAGACAGCGCTTCTGCCGACGACGACCTGGTCTTCAAGGTGAAGTACGCCGACGCCAACAACGATGCGCCCGTCTTCGTACACCTGCTAGTGGACCTCAACGGTGATGGAGACTATCTCGATCCGAGCGAGACCCAGACAATGACTGCGGAGATGCCCAGCGACACCACCTACTACAACGGCAACGTCTATGTGGTGAGCGTCACACCCACCAAGACCGCCAGCGCATGGACCTATTACTTCAAAGCATCCGACGGGGTCACGGGCATCTCCACGACTCCGACGCGGACAGTCACCATCACCAACGCTCCGCCTACCCTGCCGTGGACGGGAGAGAGCGGATACACCTCCGACGGGGTGAACCCGAACGGCGGGAACTCGGGCGTAGAAAGCTTCGAGTTCCGCATCAAGTACCGTGACGCCGATGGCGAGGGGCCGTCGGGTGGCGCTCCGACCCTGCGCATCGACAAGAACGACGACGGGGACTACGACGACGCGGGTGAGTCGGTGACGATGACCGACATGGGAGATGCAAGCGTCATCTCCGGCAAGCGTTACAGCCACTCGACCACTCTCACGAGTCCCGCCGACGACTCCATCAACTACTACTTCGAGGCATCCGACGGCATCGATTCGGTACAGTCCGACGTCTCGACCGTGACGGTGCTGCCGGACGTCAACGTCGCCCCCTCACTCGCGTGGACCGGCGAGGAGGGATATGCCTCCGACGGCGTGAACCCAGATAGACAGGCCGGCGGGAAACCTTTCTTCTTCCGCATCGAGTACACCGACGCCAACAACGACGCGCCCGGGGTCAAGCAGGTCTGGGTGGACATGGACGACGATGCCACCTACGAGGCGTCGGAGAAGTTCGACATGACGCAGACCGTGACCGCGACAGACCCCGACAAGACCGACGGCGACCACACCAACGGCGAGTACTTCGCGGGCAAGATCTATATCCCCTACGCAGGCGATGGGACGCTGAAGTATCGCTTCTACTTCGAGGACAGCAACTCGGCTACCGCTACCGGAGTCCAAGGAACGGACAAGAACCTGTCGGTCTACACCGCGCTGCACGTACCCAGCGAATACTCCACGATCCAGCTGGCCGTCAACGCAGCCGACACCAGCGACACCGTGCTGGTCTCCGACGGGACGTACGCCA
>CAYWAF010000105.1:0-4963 GCA_964456355.1 uncultured Eubacteriales bacterium
TCGACCCTCTCCTCCAACACCTTGCGCAAAGCCCGGCAGGCCAGCTCCGTGGTGTTGTTGGCATCCGAGATATGAAGCGCGAACACGCTCTTCAGACGCCCGGACACCAGATGCTGCAACGCTTCAGAGGCGTCTGTGTTGGAGAGATGACCGGTCTGCGAGCGGATCCGCTCTTTGAGGAAGCGCGGGTAGGAGCCGTCCATGAGCATCCGTTCGTCATGGTTGCACTCCAGCCCCAAGACATCGCAGCCCTCCAGTGCCTCGACCGCCTCGTCCGTGAAACGCCCCGTGTCGGTGGCGATGCCTATGCTGCCACCCGAAGAGGAGTCGAACCTGTAGCCGACGGGATCGCATGCATCGTGCGAGATGCGGAAGGGGGTGATGCGCACGCCGGCGACCTCGAAGGCCTCTCCGGCGCGAACCGGTCTGAGATCTTCGAGAACATCGGAAAGGTATCCGGCACGCTGGGTACCGGGCGTCGCATACACAGGGAGTCCGAAGCGGGTGGACAGGACGCGCACGCCCCTGATGTGGTCGGCATGCTCATGGGTGAGCAACACCGCAGAGACGCTCTCCGGCCGCAGGCCTACCGCATGCATCCTGCGAACGGTCTCGCGGGCAGAGAGCCCACAGTCCAGCAGAAGCGTGCCCGAAGGACCCTCGATGACGGCCGAGTTGCCGGAGGAGCCTGAAGCCAGGAAGGTGACTCTCAGGTCGTCACATACACCCGAACACAGGTGGTCCATCCCTACCTGCCCATCGTGAGCATCTCCCGCAGACGCTTCCACGCCAACGGCACGCCACCGACCTGCAACCAGTACTTCACGTAGGTGATGCGCTTCATGACGATCGCCGGGATGCCGGTGAGCGTGAAGCTGTACATCCATCCTACACCCCAGGTCGGACCCACGCTCACAAACTCTCCGCGGATGTGGGGGACGAACGGCTCCGGCGAGCGTCCGTCGGCCTCGGCGAGGATGTTGGATGCCACATGAGGCCCCTCCTGTATCGCCACCTGGGCGAGCATGGGCAGGACCTTGCCCGACTCCGGATGACGCACGGAAGCGACATCCCCTATCACGTAGATGTCGTCCTGACCTTCCACCTTCAGCGTCTCGTCCCCGAGTATGCGCCCGGCGTTGTCGGTCGCAAAGCCCCAGCCGCTCGCGACAGGGTCTGCCTTCGCTCCACCGCACCAGACGACGACCGTGGCGTCTATCTCCCTGCCAGAGGCCAGGCTGATCTTCTCGTCGTCCACGCTCTCGACCATCTCGTCGGTCACCACGCGCGCACCGAGGTGCTCGAGTCGGCGCACGGCTTTCACGCGCTGCTTCTCCGGAAGGTCGTAGAGTATCTGCGGCCTACCCTCCACGAGCGTGACCTGCACGTCGTCTCCGGCAAGACCGTGGTCCTCGGCACGACGCGGCAACGCCTGAGCCATGGTGCCCGCGATCTCGACACCGGTGGCGCCACCGCCTATCACCACGAAACTCAAGACCTTCCGGCGCTCACTGCGGTCAGAGATCTTGACCGCCTTGCGGAACTGCTCCTCCACGCGCTGCTGCAGCTCTTGGGCATCGTCCACCGACCACATCGTGACGGCATGCTCTTCCAGCCCTTCGACCTTAGGCACGAAGGGCCGCGCGCCGGTGGCTATGACCAGCCGCCAATACTCGATCTCCTCACCATCAGCCGTCCTCACCACTTTCCTGGAAGCGTCGACCTCCTCCGCCCTGTTGTAGCAGACCGTCACGGGCATCCCCTTGAAGACGGTCGGATGCCACAACTCGCAGAACTGTGGCCTCGGCTTTCCCACCGCGACCAGGTCGAGCTCGGAGAGCGCCTGTTGGCACGGGTCGGGCTCCACGAGCGTTATCTGTATGTCGTTGCGCCGCTTCAGCTTGCGGGCCAACGCGACGGCGCAACTCGTCCCGGCATATCCTCCACCGACGATCACCACGCGTCTGGCGTCGGTGTATGGCTCGACAGCATGCGTCACTCGCTCCACTCCTCTTCTTCTAGAACGATCCGGCACAAGACGCCGGCCTTGTTGTGTTCGGGGCCGGTTGTGGAACATAGCCCGAAGAGGACGAATGCGTCCACCTCCGATGGGAGAGGATACAGCATGCAAGTGAAGTTGTATGCGTTGTCCACGTGTCCGTACTGCAGGATGACGCGTAAGTTCATGGACGAGAACGAGGTGACCTACGACCTCCTCGAGGTCGACCTGCTCGAAGGCGATGAACGCGATGCGGCGATAGCCGAGGTGCGCGAGGTCTCAGGAGGCGCCTCCTTCCCGGTCGTCGTGGTCGAGGAGGAAGTCATCGTCGGCTTCAACAAGAAGCGTCTCAAGGAGCTGTTGGTCGAGTGAGCGGGAAAGAGACACCTAAGCGACACGTGTTCGACAGCGACACTACCATCGACGACCTCAAGGAATACATGGCGCCCTTCGTGGACCGACTCGGCTACAAGTTCAACACCGAGGTCGAGTTCGTCGACGAGGTGCTCGCCTCCGAACTCGAGATACTGGAGGCGGCAGGCGACATCTACTGCCCATGTCGCGCCCGCACCGGCGACCCCAAAGAGGACTACCGGATAGTCTGCCCGTGCATCCCGTTCTTCCGCGACGAGTTCGCCGCGCTGAAGAAGTGCTGGTGTGGCCTTTTCATCCTGAAAGAGGTCGAGGACGGCGCGGACCTGCTCGGCGTGATAGAGGAGCCGGAAGACGGTCACGTGGACGTGCCGGTCTTCAAGGTCTCAGACCTGCCGCCGGGACAGATACGCCACGTTAAGATAGGCAAGCGCAACATCGCGGTGGCTGATGTGGATGGCGAGTTCTTCGCACTCTCGAACCTGTGTCGGCATGCTTTCGGGCCACTGGGCGAAGGATTCATGGACGGGCATGTTGTCATGTGCCCATGGCACGGATGGCGCTATGACGTCCGCGATGGCACCACGGACCACCCGAACGCCGACGTCAAGACCTATCCTGTCACGGTGCGCGACGGCGAGGTCTTCGTCAGAGTGGAGATGAGCAAGGCTCGAAGAGCCTGACTGCCCGAGCACAGACCCCAGACACCAGAAGGCGCCCGCCGACCTCAGCGAGCGCCTTCGTCTTGTTCCATTCAGCCGCGAGGCCTCCTGGTCATGTCCGTGCTAGACGTTCTTGTACTTGAACGCCATGAAGATGGCCAGCCCACCGAAGATGATCAGCAGGAGTCCGAAGACGAACGGCACCGCGAAGGAAACCAGGAAGGCGTTCCCCATCAGGAAGATACCGATGATGAGGCTCAACACGCCCAGTATCCCTCGGCCCCATCCCGCGCCCTGGAAGGCTTGGATGATCTCGATGACACCTATGATGATGCCCTGGAGGCCCAACACCCACACGTAGATGGTGGCCAGACCTATCGTGGTCGCCAACGGGTGCTGGAAGATGTTCGAGACCACCACGAGTCCTGCGAGTATCCCCAGAATGCCGATGAACAGTTTCCAGCCCCACATCGAGTGGTCGACGAACATGGCCACGAGGTTCATCACGCCGGATATCAACCAGTAGAAACCCACGATCCCCGCGATGACGGTCAACGTCGCCCCGGGATAGGTGAGTAGCAGGATGCCCAGGATGACGGCGGCGATCCCCTGGATCAAGGGGACCCACCAGTTCGCGTTCAGTTCCGCCCGCAGTTCCGGGCTAACAGCTTCAGCCATATCTCTTCCTCCATGTCGTGTCCAAAATCCGGACAAGGATACCCCTTCGGGCGAATATATGCCCTCACCCAGTGCCGAATAAACCGAAGCGGACCTCCGCAGAGAGCTCGACGACCCCTCTCTCTCCTCTCTCCCGGAAAACCGAATCGGCACAGCATAGGCGAAAACGGGTACCTTACCCTTTGAATGGAAGCATCCAGGACTGCCGCTCACCATCCGATACCGAGTGACCGAGAAACGGAGGGGCCGTGGACACCTTTCTCAGTGACCTCTCGAGCCTGGCGTCTTTGCTCACACTCCTCGTGCTGGCGATCTACTGGATAGCGATCGTCATAGTCTTGATAAACGATGGCCGCGACCCCACGCGCACGCTCGCATGGTTGCTCTTCCTCACCATCTTTCCCGTGCTCGGACTCGTCCTCTATTACCTGCTCGGCCGCAACTGGAAGAAGAAGACGGCCAAGGGGGAATGGCTCCCCAAGGTGCTCTCTCTCGCAGCGCCAGTGATGGGACGCATACACGAGAAGTACGCCACATACTCCGAACAGGCCCGTGAGTGGGCCGAGCGGGAGGGCTACATCCACCTCATCGACACCATCGCCCGCGCGGACGGCTCCGAACCGTTGCCTGCATACGACGTGGACATCCTCGTCAACGGTGGGAACAAGTTCGCAGCGTTGAAAGAGGACCTCGCGAAAGCGCAGAACACGATAAACATCCAGTACTTCATCTGGGAACGCGACGAACTGACCGCGTCACTCACCGAGATCCTCCTCGACAGACTGGCAGCAGGCGTGGAAGTGCGGATGCTCAACGACTACATAGGCAACATCCAATACAAGAAAGACGAGATAAAGAAGTTGCGCGAGGCCGGCGCTCAGGTCACGTACGACATAACCGACCTGGGCAAAGCCAACTACCGCAACCACCGCAAGATCGTGGTCATAGACGGGGTGCTGGGATACACCGGCGGCGTCAACGTCGGGCAGGAGTACATAGACGGCAAGCCCAAGTACCCCATGTGGCGCGACACCCACGTCCGCTTCCACGGACCTGCGGTCGCAGACCTCCAGAAGCTGTTCGCATCCCGTTGGCACGAAGCGGAGGACGAGAGCCTGTTCAACGAGCGCTTCTTCCCACTCGAGTATCCGACAGGCGAGAAGATGTCCTTGGCCCAGGTCGTCTCCACCGGCGTCGAGAACAAATGGGAATCGGCCCGCAGAGCGCACGTCGTGGCGATGAGCCTCGCGCG
>CAYWAF010000106.1:0-4873 GCA_964456355.1 uncultured Eubacteriales bacterium
GCCTCCGCCAACCTCGACGACATGGGGAACTCCTATGCCGACACCGTCCTGCTTGACACGATCGTGAGAAGAGAAAGCGTGCTTGCTGGAGCCGAGGTCCGGATAGAACCCGGATTTGCACAGGAGCATGCGCTGCCAGTCCTGCTGGATGCCCCCCCGTTCGTCTCGGAGACGGGAGGGGACTGGTTCGGAGCCACCTACGAGCCTCTGCCGGCTGCCGAAAGCGAACATGTGACCATAGCCACCATCGACGGTGAACCTTTGGTCACATATCAGGACATCGGAGACGGAAGGGTCTACTGGATCGCACAGAACCTCGTCTGGCACGCCTATATCGACGAAGACGTCCAGGAGCGTAGACTCGTCACGGCGGTCTTCGAGGACGGACTGCGTTTCGCGGCGAAGGAGACTGCATGGCAAGAATGAGTCCACGCACTTCGCACGTGCTCAAACTCATCGTCTCGGCAGTACTGATAATCCTGCTCGTGACACGCGTGGGCCTCGACGAACTCTTCATGGCCGTACGCGAGTCCAATCCGGCGTGGCTCGTTCTGGCTGCACTTACCGTCGTACCCTCGATCGGCATCCGTGCGTTCAGCCTCTTCCTCATCACCAACAAAGACGAGCGGACCATCTCGTATCCACAGGCGTTCGGTCTCACGCTGGTCGGTGTCAGCTCCTCGTTGTTCCTTCCACCGGGTGTGGCTGATGCGGCAAGAGCGCACATAGGGTTCCGCTCCTTCGGACGACCCGAGATCATCATCTCCTCGAGTCTTCTCGATCGAGCGACGTCGTTGATAGCGCTCGGTTTCCTGGGTGCACTAGCCGCCTGGGTTCAAGGCGCTCTGCTCATCGCTGCTCTTGCGGCAGCAGCTGGTCTTTTGGCATTGATCGCAGTGCTTGTGCCGGGTGCACTACCTTGGACGTGGGTAGTAAGACTCCTTTCAGCTGGCGCACAGATCGACCATGATCGCGTCCGTGCAGCTGCAAGATTACGTTGGAGCATGTTCGCCCTGATAGTCGTCGTCTCGACCATAGGTTGGCTCAGTACCGCACTGACCATCTACCTGATCTGTACTGCTTTGAACGCTTCGGTCGCGTTTCCATCGGTCACTATAGCCACTCTACTGGCGGCTCTGAGTCGTCTCATCCCCATCTCAGCGGCCGGAATCGGTGTCGGAGAGTGGACGTTGAGCGCGTTGCTCGTCGGCTATGGGGTCTCCTCTCAGGCCGCAGCCGCGGTCGCCCTCATCTCCATGGCCCTCGGAATCATCCTTCCGGGTATGGCTGGCCTCATGGTCAGGTTCCGTAGCCCCGAGAGCTCCTCGCAGAAGACCTCCCCACCGTGCGAGACACACTGTATCGGCAAGGTGACCGTCCGGCCCATGCATCATGCCGACATCGAACGCGTGGTCACCATCCACATGGACCGTCTCGGACGCTCGGCTCTCGACCGACTCGGAGATCCTTTCGTCCGTCTCTTCTACGAGCAGCTCCTCGATGAAGGAGACGCCATCGTCATCGTGGCCGAAAGCGAGACCGGCGAGGTATCCGGTATCGCTGCAGGCGCGCCTGAGAGTGCGGGAATCTACTCAGCCATCCTCCGCGACCATTTCCTGCGACTCACAGGCCTGATGTTCCTTCGCTTTCTCACGCGACCGAAAGCGGTGATGGCCGCCTTCTCCGCCATGCGCCGACACAGCGAACAGACATACGCTGACGATGGTTATATGCTCCATGTACTCGCTGTCGATAAGACTGCTGAGCGTTCCGGGATCGGCACTGCGCTGGTATCGGTCTTCTGTGGATGTGTATCTGCATCCGGCGCCCGCAGGGTCTCTCTCATCACCGACGCCGAAGGGAACTCTCACGTACTCGCGTTCTATGAGAACCTCGGATTCGTACGCGAGGAGACTATCACCAATCCCGACGGGAGACCGACCGTACGCATGTCAATAGCACCTGAAGGACTCTCTATCGCTTCTGAGTGACCTGGAGTATGACTTCTCCACCGACAGGGACCTCTCCGACCTCGACGAGTGTGCCGTCACCCGTATCCATCCATACCGCTTCTGCAGTCTCCGGACCCGGATTCAAGACGTGCGCTTCTATCGCTCCCTCGGACTCCTCGACTTCCACTCGCAAGAAGTCGCGCATTCTCCACCATCGGTCGACAGAGCCGAGGGAGGCGATCCACGGCGCGTCGTCCCGCGAACCTTCAATGATGGCCCTCAGCAGAGACTCCCGCATGTCTGCATCGTCAGGACCATAGACGCCGGCATGTACGATCACGACGTGGACGCCGCCGATCGAATGAGACCACGCCAGCTTCTCCAGAAGGGCCTCTGCGCATCTCTCGAGCCCGAACCCAGCGAACACCATCTCCATGTCCTGAGGTCCGGCTATCGGTAATTCGAGTACATCGGAAACGCGCGCAGACCCGTTGCGGGAAAGCAGTCTATGGGGGTAGTTGTAAGAGATACCTTTTCCGTGCCACGCCTTCTTCAAAGAAGTGTCCGAGTCGACCAACGAGGAGTCGTAGCGTATATCCGCAGCCTCGAGCACCTCGGCGATGTCCTGCGTCCGCTGGAGCCACGGCGTTCGGAATCCCCTCACGTCGACACCGATGGCTTCGGCTATCAGACGCCTCGACTCCCTCACTCTCCTGATACGACCAGGTCCGTCTTCCAGGTTGAATCTCCCGTCATGCTTCAGACCATGGGATATGATCTCGTGTCCTCCGGCGACGGCTTCCTCGATCACACCCACCGGCAAAGGGAATCCCGGATCCCCGACGATCGAGATAGTAGACTCGACCCCCTCAGACCCGAGTATCTCCAGCAGCCTGGGAAGCCCTTCCTCGTACGCGAAGGGTCTTGGTTCGATGTCGTGAGTCAAACACAGTGCATACGGTGCACCATCGGGCCATCTCCAGATTCCCGGCAATACCGGCACAGATATCCTGATGGCAGTCATAAGGAGATTGTGCAGTGCCCAGCCAGCTGGGTCGACGGGTGTCTGAGTGGTGAAGTCGAGCGATTCTGCTGAACGTGACCGCATGCGCCGCCAAGCGTACTTATAGACCATCAGCCGCAGTCCGAAAGGTACCCTCTTGTAGACGGCTGCCACGGGTCCCGAAAGCTCTTCTGTCTCTTCCTCCACCTCGGCATATCCTTCGGTGAGCAGAGTCACCAGGGAAGAGCCGAGATCGGCTGTCACCAAGACGAACCGGTCACGTACGGCCACTATCGGCACCGTGAGGCCTTCGACCACAGCCGTCATCACCTCTTCGAACCCAGTTGGAGGTTCGACGATACTTCCTGGAATCGGCACCACCACTCTGTCCATCCCAAACTCTTCGAGAAGTCGCGACATGCGCCCCGGTAGCTCATCAGAAGCGAAAGACGCGATGAGAACAGCACCGGTCGGCTCTACAGCATGCTTCAGCCCCATGCCGAGCACACGTTCTGTAGCAGCAGTCCCCTCCGCACTCCCAGCCACGAGGACGAGCCGACGTCCAGAGTCGTCTGCCCTCCCCAAACCTTCTTCAGCAACGGTCCGTGCATCCAAGAGAACGACCTGGACCCTGGTATCCTTCGGATTCCTCGAAAAAGAGACCCCTTCCGCACGAAGGACCGTCTCGATGCCGACCAAAGACCTCGCCGAGGCCACCAGCGTCGACTGAACAGCGTTCGCTCTCCGAGTCCTGTCGTGCATCCGTTCAGCCCAACCGCCGTACTATCGGCTTACCTAAGACCGTGGTCAGGAATAGAGGCATGTGTCGCCATATGGCGCGAACCATCTGGAACTCCGAACGGTTCGAGTCGACGACATCGGCATCGCCGCGAGCCGGATATGAGTACGTGTACACCTTCGAATGCTGACCGCCCCATTTCTCTTTGAAGCGCAGAAGCCCTTCCTGATGAGGCGATGACGCCCCGAAATCGAACAGAGCGAATCCTTCGCGCGCAACCTCCTGGAGGAGGTTCCATACGAGGAAGTCGTTGGGACGGAGCGTCAGGGATCGTTCGTCAGAAGCAGCATAACCGTAGATCACCCGATCACCGAAAGCGAAGAGGAACACGCCTGCGACGTCTTCGCCATCCAGTGTCGTCAAAGCTAGTCGCGCCACACCGCTGGGAGCGAGCAAGTCCCACATCGCAGCCAGGTACTCCTTAGGATACGGTGGTACTCCGAGTTTCCTGCGCGTACGTACGAACATCCCGTAGAACGACTCGAGATCCTCGGCATTCTTGCCCCAACGGAACTCCAATCCTGCGTCGGTACCCTTTCTCGCCGACCGCCTGGCATTGCTTTTCACTTTCGCGAGGACCTCACCCGTATCTTGCGACAACGGGACAGTGGTCGTCAGGTGATAGGCGTGCTCGGAGATGCCACGCATGCTTGAAGCAGCGGGTATACGTACATTGCTCCGCAGCGTGAGGGATCGGACACCGGTCTTCTCAGCAAGGTCGACAGCTCCTTGCAGCAGAGTCGTCATGGCCTCCTCGGAAGTCGCCAACGGCCCACCTCTGTCGCGCAAAGGAACGGCAACGAGTCTGCGGCCCCGAAAAGTACGGACCTCGAAAAGGGGCAGCACTCCTTGAACACGTCCTTGGTCATCCAGCACGACGAGCGGTCGTGGCCTATGCCCCAGCACCTCCGAGACCCGTCTCCACTCCGGCAGATGATATGGCGTAGCGTCCGGATGGTTCTCGACGAACTCCCGCCAGACCTCATCCATACCCGAGGATGCATCCTTGACGTTCATCTGCCGCTCATCTCGTAGACGTCTTGTTCACAGGCGGTCCGCATCGACTGCATCACGGGATCCGGTCTGTTCGTCACAGGGCCTGCCCCGGACGTCAGCACG
>CAYWAF010000107.1:0-2829 GCA_964456355.1 uncultured Eubacteriales bacterium
TTTCCGCCGTCCACGACGGCTACGACGTCCACATCCTGGGTTACTTCATCGACCACACTGATCCCGACCTGCTGGCGCGCCTCGTCGAGCTCCGCACGGCTCGCAGGGAGCGTGCGGAGGAGATGGTCGCGGCCCTGCACGAGGCCGGGATAGACGTCACCATCGACGAGGTGTTGATGCTTGCCGAGGGAGGTTCCGTGGGCCGCTCGCACGTCGCACGCGCTCTTGTCCGAAGAGGACATGCAGCCGACATAGCCGAAGCCTTCGACCGCTACATAGGGCGAGGACGACCCTACTACATCCCGAAGCCCTCCACGACGCCGTCACAGGCCGTGCGCACCATACTCGATGCTGGCGGCGTGCCTGTCCTCGCACACCCTGCCGTCACTGGCGTCGAGTACCTGATACCCGACCTCGCGGACGTCGGGCTGGTCGGCGTGGAGGCCTATCACGCGGAGCATACTCCCGCGCAGGCAGAAGCCCTGGCTCGTACGGCCGAGCAGTACGGCCTGATCGTCACAGGCGGCTCCGACTACCACGGCCCGGACTCGCCTGGAGGAGACCTCGGCTCCGCGCAGATGCCCGCCTCCATCCTCCCTGAGCTCCTGGCTGTCGCGGGACGCGAGGGACTGGTGGCTTGAGCCGGAGGAGATGCGGCGGTAAACTTGCGCGGCCATGACGACTCTCGCTGACCGGACCTTCCTCGTCCGCACGTTCGGCTGTCAAATGAACGTCCACGACGCCGAACGTGTACGCGGGCTGCTCGCTGCATCGGGGATGACGCCCGCCGCCTCCGAAGACGAAGCCGACGTCATCGTCTTCCTCACCTGTTGCGTGCGCGAGAATGCCGACGAGCGCCTCTACGGCAACGTGGCCGCTCTCAAGCCCCTCAAGAAGGCCCGTCCGGGCCTGAAGATCGCCATCGGAGGGTGCATCGGACAGCGGGACGGTGAGGCCTTGCTCGAGCGTCTGCCACACGTCGACGTCGTCTTCGGGACGCACAACGTGGCACGCCTGCCGGAGTTGCTCACACTCGCAGAGAGGGGAGGGGGGCCGGTCGCGGCCATCGCGGAGTCCACGGACGACTTCACCACCGACCTTCCCTCGCAACGGGAACATCCATGGCACGCTTGGCTGCCGATCATGGTGGGATGCGACAACTTCTGCTCCTACTGCATCGTGCCCTATGTCCGCGGTCCGGAACGCTCCAGGCCCATAGAAGACATCGCCGCCGAAGCACGTGCACTGGCAGAAGACGGCGTCTTGGAGGTGACCCTGCTCGGACAGAACGTGAACTCCTACGGACGCGACCTTTACGGCACGACCCGCTTCGCCGAGGTGTTGGAGGTGGTGGCCGGAAGCGGGGTGGAACGGGTGCGCTTCGCCACCAGCCACCCCAAAGACCTCTCCGAGGCGACCATCGCAGCGATGCGTGACATCCCGCAGGTCTGCAAGGCACTGCACCTGCCCGTGCAGTCGGGCTCGGACGCCGTGCTGCGACGCATGAACCGTCGCTACACGCAGAAGGACTACCTGGACCTGGTCGAGCGGCTTTATGCGGCCATGCCGGACCTCGCACTCTCCACCGACATCATCGTGGGCTTCCCGGGTGAGAGTGAGGCTGACTTCCAGGCCACCCTCGATGTCGTCCATGCTGCTCGCTACGACCAGGCGTTCACGTTCATATACTCGCCCCGTGAAGGGACCGCCGCAGCTGATATGGACGAACAGATCCCGCGCGAGGTGGCCCAAGAACGCTTCGAGCGTCTGGTCGAAGCGGTGCAACGCTCCGCAGGGGATAAGAACGCCGCCTTGCTCGGCACTGTGCAGCGCGTGCTTGTGGAGGGTCCTTCGAAAAGAGATGCTTCCCAGATAGCCGGACGCTCGGAGGGGAACAAGGTGGTGCACGCTCCCTCACCTGCTGGAAAGGTCCCGGCAGACCTCGCGGGGACGTTCGTGGACGTCGAAGTGACGCAGGCCCATCGGTGGTACCTGTCAGGAACCATCCTCATTTGACTCCCTTCTCTGTCATACGGGGTATGTAGCATGGGGGAGGAATCTTTCCGGGAGGTATCAGATGAGCAGTGAAGTCTTCGGTGTCATAGCCCCGCATCCGCCGATAATGGTGGAGAAGGTAGGGGGACGCAAAGCATCGGTCACATCCACTTCCATCCAGAGCATGAAGCATGCGGCCGAGATGCTCGCCGCCTTCGACCCCGACACAGTGGTGGTGATGTCCCCGCATGCGCCGGCCGTCGCGGACGGGTTCGTGATCGACACCGCGAAACACTACTCCGGCTCGCTCGCACAGTTCGGCGCACCCGAAGCACATCTGGAGTTCGAAGGCGATCCGGACCTAGCCCTCCAGATACTCCGTCGCCTCGAAGATGCCGGCATACCCGCCATAGACCGCGCAGCAGTCCCGACCCTGGCCTCCGGAACCCTCGATCACGGCGTCATCGTGCCCATGAGTTTCCTGGACCCGGAGGGAAGGTGGCCGATAGTGGTCATCTCCCTTTCTTACCTCCCGTTGAAGATACACCGGGAAGTGGGCCGCGAGATCGCTGCGGCAGCGCGCGACCTCGAGCGCAGGATCGCTTTCGTGGCGAGCGGGGACTGCAGTCACCGCTTGACTCCAGACGCTCCCAGCGGTTACTCACCTGTGGGCAAAGACCTGGACCGTGCGATCATCGAGCGCATCGAGAGATCGGACTTCGAGGGTCTCATCGACATCGACCCCTCGCTCATCCAGGAGGGAGGAGAGTGCGGGCTGCGCTCCTTCATCACCCTGGGTGGGGCTGTCGGAGACGGGAAGGCCGAGGTCCTCTC
>CAYWAF010000107.1:2929-4869 GCA_964456355.1 uncultured Eubacteriales bacterium
GTCACCTCCGGAGGAAAGCGCGGCTTGCTCCTGCCGGACCTGGAGGGCGTGGACGACCCCGACACGCAGGTAGAGATCGCTTCGCGCAAGGCGGGCATCCTTCCGGGAGAGCCGGTGAAGTTGCAGCGTTTCAAAGTGGACCGGTATGCATAGTCGGCAAGATGCTGCAGACATCTCATCGGATCCCGCCGTCCGGAGGGTCATAGCCATAGTGGGGCCGACGGCCTCAGGCAAGACGGTGGTGGCCGACCGGGTCTCTGCAAGCCTCGGAGGCGAAGTCGTCACCGCCGACTCCATGCAAGTCTATAAAGGGATGGACATCGGCACGGCGAAACCTGCGCCGAACGAGCGCAGCGTGCCTCACCACTGCATCGACCTGGTCGATCCTGGCACCCCGTTCTCTGCCGCCCTCTACCAGCAGACCTCTCGCAAAGTGATCGAAGACCTCTTCACTCGTGAGAAACAGCCGGTGCTCGCCGGAGGGACGGGACTCTACGTGCGCGCCGCAGTCGACGAGATGGAGTTCCCGAGAGGTAACCGGGTCTCCGAGACGCGCATGACACTGGAGGAGGAGGCGGAGAAGCGCGGGGCACACGCCATGCACGAGAAGTTACGGAAACTCGACCCGGCATCGGCGGAGTTGATCCACCCCAACAACGTGCGTCGGACGATAAGAGCCCTGGAGATGGCCGCGGAAGGTCGCTCGTACGCCGAGCAGGCAGCGGGCTTCTCCGAGAGACGACCTCATTACCCGACACTCTTCTTCGGGCTGGAGATGCCGCGTGACCTCCTCTATAAGAAGATCGATGCCAGGATCGACGCGATGATCGCCTCCGGCCTCCTCGACGAGGTGAGACGCTTGCTGTCCGAGGGCTTCCGCGATGCACTGACCGCCACTCAGGCTATCGGGTACAAAGAACTGGTGCCTGTGATAGAAGAAGATGCTGACCTCTCGGAGGCAACGGATGCGATCAAGCAGGCCACGCGACGTTATGCGAAGCGGCAGACCACATGGTTCAAGGCAGACCCGCGCGTGCGTTGGATCGATGTAGCGGGACTTTCGCCCGATGAGGTCGCATCCCTCATACTCGACCTGATAGCATCGGACAGACCGTCCGTGTCCGACTGAACGGAAGGACCCGCTTTGAAGGTGGACTTCACCAAGATGCACGGCTTAGGCAACGACTTCATCGTCATCGACGACCGTGAGGAAGAGCTCGACTTCTCCGCAGAGGCCGTTCGTTGGCTCTGTGACAGGCATTTCGGGATAGGCGCCGACGGCCTGATACAAGTACGCCTCCCAAAAAACGAGGATGCCGACTTCTTCATGCTTTACCACAACGCCGATGGGTCGATAGCCGAGATGTGCGGCAACGGCATCAGGTGCTTCGCAAAGTATGTGGTGGACAACGCGTTGATATCCGAGGACGCCGATTCGGTGCAGGTCGACACCCTCGACGGGGTCAAGCACATCACCTTCACCCGCGACTACTCGGGCAAGATGCACATGGCCACCGTGAACATGGGCGAACCGGTCCTGACGCCTCCTGACATACCCACGACCCTGGAAGGCGACATGGTCTTCGACCATCCGCTGGAGACCGAGTACGGGACCTTCAAGGTGACCGCGGTCTCCATGGGCAACCCACATGCGGTCATCTGGGTCGACGACGTAGACACCGCACCCGTCGACACCGTAGGGCCTGCCATAGAGAACCACCCCGTCTTTCCCAAGAAGACCAACGTCGAGTTCGCACAACCCTTGGGCGGCGACATCATACGTCTCCGCGTCTGGGAGAGAGGGATAGGGGAGACCTTGGCCTGCGGCACGGGTGCTTGTGCCACCCTCGTGGCGGCCACCTTGGGTTGCATAGAGGGCAGGGAAGCGGTCATCTCGCTTCCGGGCGGCGACCTCATCGTGCGCTGGGGCGAAGACGACA
>CAYWAF010000108.1:0-4812 GCA_964456355.1 uncultured Eubacteriales bacterium
CCGCAGCGTCGCGATGAAGACAGGGATCTCGCCCAGAGCGACCAGGTCGGACGGGACACTGCCTGATGAGAGTGTGGAAAGCACGTCCGACTCGCAGGAGGGGACCACGACGAGTGATGCATCGTACCTCTCGCTCACTTCGTAGAGAGAGAACGCAGGATGGCCCATGAGCGCCTCGACATGCACGCGGAAGCCTCTCTGCTCGAGCTCGTTCACCTGCTCTGTGAAGAGGGTCTCCTTCTCGTCGAGTGCCATGCTCTCGTTCTCGAAGACATCAACGATATGCACGAAGACCACTTCGCGGACGCCGAGGATCTCCAGCCCTCCGGCGCAGTGGACAAGGTTGTCCGAGTCCTCGCTTAGGTCGGTGTATATCACGGCTTTCTCGTACACGCTCTCCCCCTCGATAAAAGAGGTGCCCTCGATCTCATTCTCGCACGTCTGTCTGAGCGATACCAAGATCATGGCTGTCGAGCAGCATGCACCCTGCCTCGCGCATCTGTTCCAGCGCTTCCTCACCATCGCCCTCTGTCAGGTCGACCGCCCGACATCCATCTCTCACGAGTCTCACTTCGAAGCCGGCAGCTATGCCGTCGAGCACCGTGTATTTGACACAGTAGTCGGTGGCAAGGCCCATGACGGTCACCGTCTTCACGTCATGCTCCTCAAGGATGACCCTGAGCCCGGTCTCTTTCAGATGGTGGTTGTCGAAGAACGCACTGTACGAATCGATGCCGGGGTCCGTCCCCTTGCGGACCACGACGTCTATCGCCGAGACATCCAATGCGGAGTGGAAACTCGCCCCCGGGGTGTTCTGCACGCAGTGGTCGGGCCACAGCACCTGCGCTTCACCACCCAGTTCCACCACATCACCGGGTCTCGCACCGGGATGGTTGGACGCGAAGCTGGCATGGTCTGCCGGATGCCAGTCCTGGGTGGCGACCACCAGGTCGAAGGATGCGGATATGGCATTGGCAACCGGCACCACCCGGTCCCCCTCCGGCACTGGGAGAGAGCCGAAAGGCATGAAATCGTTCTGGATGTCCACGAGTATCAGCGCTTGCATCGTCACTCCTGAGTATGAGACTTCTTTCTCGCTTCGAGGATGAGCCCAGACCTCTTGTCGCTGAGCGAACGCTCCAGGCCCACAGGATAGATATGGGGATTGAGCAGTCTCTTGATGGTGGGGTCCACCTCTTCCAGTCCAGCTCGCGTCCGCTCCCGTATCGAATCGAGGTCCGGAGACTCGTACACGCGCGAACCCTTCTCGAAGACGGTGACGAACAGCTCTTCATACGAGTCACCTTCGCAGAAGGTCTTCCAGCGCATCGGGTCGGAGGGGTCCACCATCTCGCATCCGTCCTCCGGCGGGAAGTCCACGTCGTAGACCATGTCCCCGGCTATCCGTCCGTCACGCCTGTAACGGCGGACGCCGAGGAAGCCCGGGGTGGATATCTTCGCGGTCTGCTCCGAGAGTTTCACGCGTGGGATCCACCGACGGTCCTCCCCTCGCACCGCCGAGAGCTTGTACACGCCTCCCAGCGCAGGTTGGTCCCACGCGGTGACGAGTTTCGTCCCCACGCCCCATACGTCGATCGCAGCACCCTGCTCTTTCAGGCTCTCGATCAGATGCTCGTCGAGTTCGTTCGTGGCGACGATCTTCACATCGGTAAAGCCGCTCTCGTCCAGTAACTCCCTCGCACGCGATGACAGCCACGCCAAGTCACCGGAGTCTATCCGGATCCCTTTCATCTCATGGCCTCTCTGCCGCAGGCGCTTTCCGACCTCTATGGCGTTGCGTACCCCCTCGAGGGTGTCGTAGGTGTCGACCAGGAAGGTAACGTTGTCCGGCATCACCTCCGCATACGCTTCGAACGCTTCGATCTCGTTGTCGAAGAGCATCACCCAACTGTGAGCATGCGTCCCCACTGCAGGGATACCGTAGACCTGGGCCGCGTGCATGTTGGAGGTCCCTGCACATCCACCGACATACGCCGCCCTGCTTGCAGAGAGGCCGCCGTCAGGGCCCTGTGCTCGCCGGAGTCCGAACTCCACCACCGGATCGCCTTGGGCCGCTCCACAGACCCTGGCCGCCTTGGTGGCCACCAGCGTTTGGAAGTTGATCATGTTGAGAAGCGCGGTCTCGACCAGCTGGCAACACGGCAGCGGCCCGGAGACTCTGACCAACGGCTCGTGAGGAAAGACCACCGTGCCCTCCTCGATTGCAGCGACATCACAGGAGAACGTGAACTCCGAAAGCCAGGCCAGGAACTCCTCGGAGAACAATGGTCTTCCATCACCAGTGGTCTGCGTTCGCAGAAAACCTATGTCTTCGGAGGAGAAGTGGAGCCTCTCCAGATACTCGATCACCTGCTCCAGCCCACAGAAGACGGCATAGCCCCCGCCGAACGGGTTCTCACGGAAGAACAGATGGAAGCATGCTTCGTCCTCTGCCCTACCCGATCTCCAGTACCCATAGACCATGGTGATCTGGTACAGATCGGTCAGCAGTCCTGACGGTCGCCACACGCTCATGTCGGCCTGAGTCACGCCATGCCTCCCTGCCTCATGTGCTGCTTCTAGACCAGGATACCCTTATGCCGTCTCGCAGCATCCGAGCCGTCGGCGCTTTCTGCGAGATGCTTCACGACGGACGTTCGGAAAACCGTCATGTTTCTTCGCGTGAAAACCTTCACAGACACCCTCTGCGGGGGTATAAACATTGCGGTGGGGAATGCGGCGTGAGCCTCGATGCACCACGAAGGAGCGACATGGAACAGGTGGACTCCCGAGCCGATTCGAGAGGTGCGCACGATAACGGACACATCAAGGCACCTCGAGTCACCGATCATGGAGACCTCGCCACGATAGCTGCAGACCGGGCAGCGGACATGTATGTGTCTCTGGAACACGAGAGCCGCACACAACGCTTCGACCGAGCATGTCGACGCGGACGTTCGAGTTAGGCTAGCCCGACCCCTCTCAATCCTCATCTGCTATCTGCCGATACTCATTAAAGGCGAACGGCGGAAACGTCGTGCGTCAGCATGCACCTTGCATGCATGCTTGTCATCACTGCTGCAAAAGAGCATCGATGTCCAACGCAAGAGGCATACTGGAAAAGTGCCTATGAGACATGCAGTCATGGAGCGAGAGTGGTTGCGAACAGCGCAAAAAGCAACGGACTCGTGAGTCGCATCGCCGGCATGCGGACCTTCAAGATCCAGCTTGCCGCATTGGTGTTCCTGTACACCGTGATCGTCTATGGCGCTCTCTATTACCAGAACCAACGAGCCTTCTCGGGGTTGCTGCGCACCCAGGGAGAGTCCTACGCCCAACTGGTGAAGAGCACGCGGACATGGAACTCGGACATGGGTGGGGTCTGGGTGGTCAAGCGGGACGGTGTGGACACCAACCCCTACCTCGAGCACATCGGCATACCTGCCGACCTGAAGACGGAAGCAGGGACGGAGCTCACCCTCAGGAACCCCAGTGCGATGACACAAGAGATCTCGAAGATAACGGAAGCGGGCAACGGCGTCTTCTTCCACCTAGTCTCGGGAGTCGTACTCAACCCCGAGAACTCGCCTGATGCATGGGAGGAATCCGCCCTGGACACGCTCGAGAACACGAACGCCCAGTTCGCGGAGACCATAGAGTCGATCGATGGTCGACGGTATTACAGATACATGTCGCCATTGGCAGTCGACAAGACCTGTCTGGCATGCCATCAAGCGGAGGGCTACACCGAAGGTGACCTGCGCGGTGGTATCACCATCAACATCCCACTGGACAAGGTGGACGAACAACTGAGGTCGTCGAACATGCTTTTGGGAGGGCTGGTCGTGGTGACCCTCGTCCTGTCTGTCGGGGCCAGCCAATGGTTCGTGGACCGCTTCAGCATCCGCCTCGATGCAGCCAACGAGAAGCTCTCGGAGATGGCCGTCACTGACGACCTCACGGGACTTGCCAATCGACGAGCGTTGTTCGACAGGTTGGGGGAGGAGTTCTCCCGATCGAAACGTACGGGTATACCTGTCTCCGTCATCGAGCTCGACATCGACTACTTCAAACAGATAAACGACAGGTATGGCCACGGCGTCGGCGATGAGGTGCTCCGTGAGATCGCGGAGCGCATGAGCGCGAGTCTCAGAGGATACGACATGCTGGGACGAGTCGGCGGTGAGGAGTTCCTGGTCGTGTCTCCGAACACAGACCTCGCACCCGGCACCGCACTCGCCGAGAGAATGCTCGACACCATCCGGTCCGAGCCTTTCTCCATAAGCGACCTCGAGCTGAAGGTGACCATGAGTGCAGGAGTGAGCACGATCCAGGACTCGGACGTGCGCGCAGACGACTTGGTCGCCAGGGCTGATGATGCCCTGTACGCGGCAAAAAGAGCAGGGCGCAACTGCGTGCGCACCCAAGAAGACCTCTGGGGCTGATGCCCGAAGCAGTACGGCCACGCCCTTCTCAGCCTCCGGGACCGCTGCGGTCCTCTCCGATGAAGGTCGTGGCCTGTTCCTCTCGTCGAGCAGCCACCGCTGCCGTCCTCCGGAGTTCAGGGTAGAGGGTCTCGACCATGTGCGAGGCGACCTCCAACCGTCGAGCCCGAGAGTCCAGCCTCGCCAACAAAGCAGTGGTCGTATGCAAGAAGAACATGCGGAGCGCTCTTTCTTCCCCCACAGCATCGATGTAGGAAAGGAGCGCGGAGGCGCTGTGCGGGGTGAGTCTGTACGAGGGAAGGAAGCGCGGAGCGGGGCCTCCACCCATCACCAGCGGAGCATGGATCGCCTCCTCGGCCAGTCGAGA
>CAYWAF010000109.1:0-1125 GCA_964456355.1 uncultured Eubacteriales bacterium
TTCCCCGACGCGCTGGCTGCGGCACCGTTCTCCTATACAGGCGAGATACCGGTCCTGCTCACGAGGCCGGACTCCTTGCCGCAGGTGACCGCTGACGTCATCGACGACGTCGCTGTCTACGTGGACATCCTGGGTGGCACTGGCGCCGTGAGCGCAGACGTGCAAGCGCAGGTCGATGCGCTGCTCGCCGACAACGGCGTGGGTCTGGCCTCGGAGCGCATCTCGGGAGCGACCCGTTACGAGACGGCACACAACGTAGCCGAGTGGGGTCTCGACAACGGCTGGGCGGAGGAGAGCTACATAGGCGTGGCAACGGGCCAGAACTTCCCCGATGCACTGGCCGGAGGTGTGGCCACCGGGATGATGTATGGCACGCTGGTGCTCACCACCCCCGACTCCTTGCACCCGGAGGCGAAAAGCCACATACAGACGCATGCGAACGCCGTCGACGATGCCGACGTGCGCGTCTTCGGTGGTATGGGTGCTGTGAGCGAGTCGGTTCTCGACGAGATCAAGACGCTGTTCTGAACGGTGCAGGCATAGGTTCGACCGTTCGTGGTCGGCATGACGCGAGACCATTCGGTTCGTCGGGAGTTGCAGTAGAATCGACCTCGCACACGTGCGAGCGCGTTGCGGCTGTATGCGAACGTCATCGATGATATCGTTGTCGCGCGGATGAGTCGCCGCTTGCCGTGTCGCCGCCGACCGCTACCGGAGGGGAGTACCGACGCCCATGGCGAAAGACCGCCTGATCGAGGTCTTGGAAGAGTACGAGGCCGTGATAGGTCTCGAGATACATACGGAGATAACCTCGTCGAAGACGAAGATGTTCTGCGGGTGTCCCGTGGAGTTCGGCGGTGAGCCGAACACGCGGGTATGCCCTGTGTGTCTCGGCATGCCGGGAGCGTTGCCGGTTCCCAACGAGTATGCCATCGAGGCCACCGTGCTCGCCGGTCTGTCGATAGAGTGCGACATCGCGCCGCGTTCGCAGTTCCACCGCAAGAACTACTTCTATCCCGACATGCCCAAGAACTACCAGATCTCCCAGTACGACCTGCCTTTCTGCGAGAGAGGCAAGGTGGTCGTGGAGGTCGACGAGAAGTTCGCGGCCCAGCGGGTCGACCG
>CAYWAF010000109.1:1225-4738 GCA_964456355.1 uncultured Eubacteriales bacterium
ATCTCGGACTGCAACATGGAGGAGGGCTCGATGCGCGTGGACGCCAACGTCTCGATACGTCCGCGTGGGCAGAGCGAGTTCGGTACCAAGACCGAGGTCAAGAACATGAACTCCTTCAAGGCGCTGCACGACGCGCTCGCGCACGAGATCGTGCGGCAGGCCGACGTGCTCGCCGAGGGTGGACGGATCGTGCAGGAGACCCGTCATTGGGATGCGGGCGCCAAGCGCACCAGCGCCCTCCGTAGCAAGGAAGAGGCACACGACTACCGCTACTTCCCCGAGCCCGACATGGTCCCCTTCGAGTTCAGCGAGGAGTGGATCGCCGGGATCCGCGCGAAGCTGCCCGAGTTGCCCGACGCCCGCAAGGCACGTTATATGAGCGACTACGGACTGTCCGCATACGACGCCGGTGTGCTCGCGAGCGAGACCGAGATGGCCACCTTCTTCGAGGTGGCTGTGGAGGCGGCAGGAGTGGAGCATGCCAAACCGGTCGCCAACTGGATGCTGGGCGAGTTCTCTGCGCTACTGAACGCCGAGGGCATCTCGGTGGGCGAGTCGAAGATCACTCCTGCGATGCTCGCCGAACTGGTCGGGCTCGTCGAAGACGACACCATCTC
This sequence comes from uncultured Eubacteriales bacterium, assembly GCA_964456355.1. Taxonomy (GTDB): domain Bacteria; phylum Actinomycetota; class Coriobacteriia; order Anaerosomatales; family CAYWAF01; genus CAYWAF01. The sequence goes on from CAYWAF010000109.1 coordinate 1,843, forward strand.
CGGCAAGCAGGCCAAGGAGGTCTTCTCCGAGATGGCGGCGTCCGGCGAGATGCCGGCGGCCATCGTCGAGGCGAAGGGGATGAAGCAGGTCTCGGATGCAGGTGAGTTGGAAGCCATCGTCGACCGTGTCTTGGAGGCCAACCCGGACGAGGTCGAGAGGTATCGCGGCGGGAAGACCGGGCTCATGGGCTTTTTCGTGGGTCAGGTGATGAAGGAGACCCGCGGTCAGGCCAACCCCAAGGTCGTCAACGAGGTGCTGCAGAAGAAGTTGGGGTAGTGCTGACGATCTTTTGGTGGTCGGTGCACAGTTCTGCAGTCGTATCAGACTTCGGATTCTCTATCATCGAGATGATCATCGAACCCGATCACTGTCACTGCTTCAGGAGATGCGACGTTGTCGCGGAAGACAACGAGATTCGTCTGATCGCTCATGATGGCCGAGGGCGCAAGAATCGCCTCGATACCGTTTTTTCGTGCCTCGATGGAGATCGTCTGAGTGATACTGGGCTTGTCCGGATCTTCGCTGTATGGTGCGAGTAGGTCGCCTCCATCGATGTTCAGGTGATCCAGGATCGCTTTGTCGGTAAGGTCCAGAACCCGCGTAAGATGCACGCGGATCGATACAAGAAGTCTTGGAGGGAACTCTCTTACCTCGAAGATCTCGCTGAGATGTAGATGTTCAGTCACGGCCAGATTGGGCGAACTTGCTAGATAGAGCACCGCACACCCGGTGATGTTGTATCTACCACAGTTGAGAAGGGCGCCTTTCGTGTCAAGAGGCTCTCGTTTACGGCTTGTGCATCGAAAGAACGTGCCATCGATGATCTTGAGCCCCTCGTTCACATCATCTTCCTTCGAGGCAGTCAGGCCGGACTGCCATCGGCCAATCTCTCCATCACGGATATCAATGTGTCGACCTCTCCTGCAAGGATCAGATCGATGGGTGCTTTACCGCGAAATCCACGGTTCGGAGAACGCAACCATTCAGAGCCGTAGTCACGGCCCAGGACGTCTTCCATAAGAAACTGTAGATGTGCGAGCTTACGAATCTCTATCGCAGCACTACCACGAGCTTTCGCATGGTCGCTACCAGTGCTTTGCCAGCGAGACACGGATCTTGGACTACGTCCGACGGCTTTTGCGAACTCGTCGATCGTCAGGCCGAGAGCAGTACGTATCTGTTCGACGTCTACCGGCGAGGTAGAAACGATATCTGCCAAGCCACTGTCGAATTCGATGACAGCACCTTTTTTCATGGCGATCCCTTCACGATGCTCTTTGAAGGATTAATACCACGATACATCGATGTTGTCACATGTTTGGCATACTTAATGTCTATATATTTGGCATATGTTTCGGCATATGAAATGACTATAGCGACACGTGGGGCTTATCTCTTAGGTGAGAGGTGATACGTGTTTGGTCTTCACGCCATCTCGGCCAGTGCGTCGTGTATCCAGACCATCGCCTCCGTATCCAGGCCACAGTAGGTGCGCAGGTCGGCGAAGACGGCCTCGCGCTCGGCATCGGAGAGTTCTCCTGCCAGGAAGCGGCGATAGGCGAGAGTGGCCGCGTCGCCGTCGGCTATCGCGAGACCCTCGTATGCGGGCTTGTCAGGGCAGAGGGCGGGCAACACCATCTTGAGCGAGGTGCTCCCGCGGAATCCCGGGTGCCTGACGTGCTTCTTGACGATCTTCTCCAGGTCGACGAAGCGGGGAAGCAGTGCGAGCAGGTTGTCACTCAGGTCGGGCAAGGCCTGTGCGAGCTCTTCGATGCGGCTTTTCTCGAAGTTGTCGTGATGGGCGATGATGGCACCCTCGGTCCCCAGCAGAGCAAGCATCGACTCGGCGAAGGGACGGCGCGGGTCGGTCGTCTCGGTGTGCAGGAACTCGTGGTGTTCGAGGTCGGCTCCGGGTGAGCGTCGCACGTGGCACGACCACTGGAAGGGCACCTGCTGGTAGGGCTTGGTCCCCGGGTACAAGGGCAGCGCGCAGCGCACGGTCTCGAAGTCCAGGTAGAAGATCGGATACTCGATGGCCTCCAGCGTGCGGGCGAGGTCACCCAGCACTTTCGGCTCACCGCTCTTGGCAACCTCGATCACTTCGCGCTGGTATGCCTGTAGGCCCGGGTAGTCCATCGGGATATCCTCCACGGCCCAGATGTCGTCGTCGAGCAGGCGCTCCAGTAAGTCTTCGCGGATGCGGGTCAGGTCGGTCACAGGGTAGTCTGGCAGGCCTGAGAAGCAATAGCCGCGGAAGTCGCAGGTGAACGGGTTCTTGCACTGCTTGCCAACACGCACGTCAGGGCACTCGCCGGCCAGCATGGCATGCATCTCGGCGACGAGGCCGGGTATCTCGGGCATGAAGTCGCGTACGTCCTGGGTGAGGTCGGTCGCGGTGAACAGTTCCTCGGCCACGTAGTCGCCGCCCTCGTAGACGTACCGGTTGTTGACGTGCATGAGGTAGGAGTCCCTGATCTTCAGGCCGGCCTTCTCGAGCACGTATGTCTGGATGCCCACGTCGAAGACGTGGTAGTCCTTGGCCGAAGTGCCGGACTTCACCTCGTAGAGGTCGTATTCTCCGGGACCTACGCGTACCAGGATGTCGGGACGCACGAACACACCGTCTGCCTGGAACGCTCCCTCGAAGATTGCGGGCGGGTCGTCTGCGAGCACCTTCTCGGTGGTGGCGAGCGCCTGGTCGGGCTGGGTGTAGTCCTCGGTGATTTCGACCCCGTCCGGATAGAGGTCGAGTGCGACGCGTCCGACCGCCGTACCGTCGTCGAAGCGCTGCTGGGTGGCGGCGTCGATCGGGTCGGCGAGGTCTCTGCGGTGCACCGCCAGCCACAGCGCCTTGTAGCACTGCATGCCCTTCGTGAAACGACTCTTGGAAAGTCC
>CAYWAF010000110.1:0-4603 GCA_964456355.1 uncultured Eubacteriales bacterium
GATGCTCGACGGGATCATCGCGGCCCGACCGAAGGCCGAGGACCTGGTCGCACGGATCCGCCTGGACGCGTCTATCGCTCGTGAGATGTGGGAGCACACGGACTTCCGCATGCTCTTCGACGCGCACCGTCTCCTCTTCTCCATCGGATACAACACCGCGGAGGGCCGCCTCGACCCCTCCTACTACGACATGCTCGCCTCCGAGTGCCGTCTGGCGAGTTTCCTGGCGATAGCGAAGGGCGACGTGCCACAGGAGCACTGGTTCCGCCTCGGACGCGCGCTGACCTCGGTCGGCGGGCATCGTGCCCTGCTGTCATGGAGCGCGTCGATGTTCGAGTATCTGATGCCGGTGCTCGTGATGAGGTCATGGCCGCACACCCTGCTCGACGAGACCTACCGCTCCGTGGTGCAGCGCCAGATCGCCTACGGCAGGGAGCGAGACGTCCCGTGGGGGGTCTCCGAGTCGGCCTTCAACGCCAAGGATGCCAGCCTTACCTATCAGTACCAGGCCTTCGGCGTCCCGGGCCTCGGGTTGAAGCGCGGCCTGTCCGAGGATATCGTGGTGGCCCCTTACGCTTCTGTGCTGGCTCTCCCTTTCGCACCGAAGGCCGTGCTGACCAACCTCGCCCGCCTGACCGAGGAGGGGGCACGGGGTCGTTACGGGTTCTACGAGGCCGTGGACTACACACCCGGACGCGTGCCGGCAGGCGAGCGGCGGGCCGTGGTCGAGGCCTACTTCGCACACCACCAGGGCATGAGCCTGATCGCCCTCGGCAATGCCGTGACCGGCTCCAAGATGCAGGAGCGCTTCCACTCCGACCCGATGGTCGCCTCCGTCGAGCTGCTGCTGCAGGAGCGCGTGCCCCGCGCCGTCCCGCTCACCCACCCCCACGTCGAGGAGGTCGAGCGCGTCCGCTCCACGAGAGAGCCGCCGGCCCCCGTCGACAGGTCCTATCCGCTGGCCGACACGCCGGTGCCCTCCACCCACTTCCTTTCCAACGGCTCGTACTCGGTGATGGTCACCAACGCCGGGGGAGGCTACAGCCGCTGGGAGGGGATGGCCGTCTCCCGATATCGCGAGGACGTGACCCGGGACTGCTGGGGGCAGTTCATCTACCTGCGTGACGCGGGCACGGGCGAGGTGTGGAGCGCCACTGCCAATCCTTGCCCTGCGAAGCCCGACGAGTACCACGTCACCTTCGCTGCCGACAAGGCCGTCTTCCGCCGTCACGACGGTGATCTGGAGACTCGGACCGAGGTCACGGTCTCGCCCGAAGACGACGTGGAGGTGCGCCGCGTCACCATCGTCAACCGGGGGCGCAAGAAGCGTGAGATAGAGGTCACGAGTTACTTCGAGATAGCACTCGCCGACCAGGCGGCCGACCAGGCACACAAGGCCTTCTCCAACCTGTTCATCGAGACGGAGGCCGTGCCGGAGCTGAGGGCGGTGCTCTTCTCCCGCCGCCCGAGGTCTTCCGAGGAAGAGCGCATGTGGGGCCTGCACGTGCTCGCATGCGACTCGCCCGACCCGTGCGACTGGTCGTGCGAGACGGACCGCGCCCGCTTCCTGGGACGGTTGCGCCAGTCGGACAGGCCGGTGGCGGTCGAGATGGGCGGGCCGCTCTCCGGCACGGTCGGCGCGGTGCTCGACCCGTGTTGTGCGCTGCGGAGGACGGTGCGGATAGGGGGCGGGGACAGCGTGCACTTCGTCTTCGTGACCGGGGTGGCCCACGACGAGGAAGAGGCGCGGGCGCTCTGCGAGAAGTACCGCGACCCGCGCAGTGCCCAGCGAGCCATAGATCTCGCATGGACGGCGGCGCAGATCGAGCTGCGGGACTTGGGCATCTCGCCCGAGGAGAGCGTGACCTTCCAGCGGCTGGCGTCCCGCCTGCTCCTGACCGACCCCTACCAGCGACTGAAGGTGATCACGCCGACGGAGAACGGTCTGCCGCTGTCCGGCCTGTGGTCGATAGGCATCTCCGGTGATCTCCCCATCCTGCTGGTCCGTGTGGACGAGCTCGAGCATGCACCGTTGGTCAGGCAGGCGTTGCTGGCTCATCAGTACTGGCGACACAACGGGCTCATCGCCGACCTCGTCATACTCAACACCCGTCCCACCGCCTACTCGGACGAACTCGACGAGCGGCTGCGCCTGCTGGTGCGCACCGGACACGCGCTGCAACTGCTCGACAGGCCCGGCGGAGTGTTCCTGAGACGCGTCGACCAGATGCACCCCGACGTGCTCAACCTCCTGTTGACCGTGGCTCGCGCCACGCTCGACGGGGACGGCGGACCGATAGCGCTGCAGCTCAACCGCCGTGCTTCGCGCCCCCAGGAGCCGCCCGCCCTGGTGCCGGCGCATGAGCCGAAGACGTATCCCGCCCCCGCTTTCGAGCGCCCCGACCTGCTCTTCGACAACGGATACGGTGGCTTCGACGAGGAGACGGGCGAGTACGTCATCGTCTTGGAGGGCGAGCAGGTCACGCCTGCTCCGTGGGTCAACGTCATGGCCTCGCCGGAGTTCGGCTGCATGGTCTCGGAGGCCGGCATCGGCTGCACCTGGGCGATCAACAGCCACGAGAACCGCATCACCACCTGGAACAACGACCCCGTCTCCGACGGCTCGGGCGAGGTCATATACATCCGCGACGAGGAGACCGGCGAGTTCTGGAGCCCGACGCCTCTGCCCGTCCGCGACGAGGAGCCTTACGTCGTACGCCACGGGAAGGGCTACACGCGCTTCGAGCACGTCTCGCACGGCATGGAGCAGACGCTCGACTGGTTCGTGCCGGTAGACGATCCCGTGCGCGTGGTGCGGCTCTCCCTCCGCAACCCGGGCGATAAGACCCGGTATCTGAGCGTCACGCAGTTCATCGAGTGGGTCTTGGGCACCTCGCGCAGCAAGGCACAGCACCTCGTCGTGACCTGGTTCGACGCGGAGAGCGAGACCGTGACCGCGCACAACCACTACAACATGGACTTCCCCGGCCGCGCCGCTTTTCTGGCCTGCGACCGCACGCTGCACTCCTACACGTGCAGCCGCACGGAGTTCGTGGGGCGCAACCGCGGACCCTCCGATCCGGCCGCGATGCACCGTAAAGGGTTGGGTGGACAGAGCGGGCGCTTCCACGACAACTGTGGAGCGCTCATGGTGCGCCTGCGGGTCGAACCGGGCGCTACCGAGACCGTGACCTTCCTCCTGGGTCAGACCGATTCGTTGGATGAGTCCCGGGATGTGGTCTCCGCATACCGCGACCCCGCCCGCGTGAACGAGGCGTTGGAAGAGGCCCGCGAGCGATGGGCCTCGCTGCTCGATGCGGTACAGGTGCGCTCGCCGGACCCGGCCTTGGACATCATGGTCAACGGACAGGTGCTCTACCAGGCACTCTCCTGTCGACTCTGGGGACGCACCGCCGTCTATCAGTCCTCGGGCGCCTTCGGCTTCCGCGACCAGTTGCAAGACGTCTGGTGCACGCTGCTCACGCGCCCGGACCTGGTCCGTGCCCAGATCGTCGAGGCCTCCCGCCACCAGTTCCCCGAAGGCGACGTGCTGCACTGGTGGCAGCCGGTCTCCGGACGCGGCGTGAGGACCCGAATCTCCGACGACAGGCATTGGCTGCCGCTGCTCTGTGCCGAGTATGTCACGGCCACAGGCGACACCTCCGTGCTCGAGGAGGTCACGCCCTTCATCGAAGGCCAGCCGGTCGAGCCCGAGCGCGAGGACGCATATCTGCACCCGGCAGTCTCCGAGCAGACCGCGACCGTCTACGAGCACTGCGTGCGAGCGCTGGAGTCGGGCAGGGGCGTCGGTCCGCACGGCCTGCCGCTGATCGGCGGAGGTGACTGGAACGACGGCATGAACCGCATCGGTATCGGAGGGCGGGGCGAGAGCGTGTGGCTCGCCTGGTTCTTGAACCTCATCCTGACCCGCTTCGCTCCGCTCTGCGAGACGATGGGCGAGAGTGAGCGCGCAGAAGAGTACCGCGCCTGGGCGAAGCGGCTGGCCGAGGCGGTCGAGGAGCAGGCGTGGGACGGTGCATGGTACCGCCGGGCATACTTCGACGACGGCACGCCCGTGGGCAGCCGCGAGTGTGACGAGTGCCGTATCGACGCCATCGCGCAGGCGTGGGCCACCATCTCGGGAGCCGCCGACCCCGAGCGTGCGCTCAAAGCACTGGAATCGGTCGAAGAACACCTCGTACGCAGGGAAGACGGTCTGATCCGCCTGTTGACCCCGCCCTTCGACAAGACCCCGCACGACCCCGGCTACATCAAAGGGTACGTGCCCGGCGTGCGCGAGAACGGTGGCCAGTACACGCACGCCGCCCTCTGGGTCGTCTTAGCCTATCTGTTGCAGGGTGACGGCGACGAGGCCTTGAGCCTGCTCGACCTCATCAACCCCATCAACCATGCCCTCTCGCAGAGGGAGGCCGACCTCTACAAGGTCGAGCCTTACGTGGTCGCGGCCGACGTATACGCCGTCGAGCCGCACATCGGACGTGGCGGATGGACCTGGTACACGGGCTCGGCCGGCTGGTTCCACCGGGTCGTGGTCCAGTACGTGTTCGGACTCTCGGTCTCGGCCGAGGACGGAAAGCGATAC
>CAYWAF010000111.1:0-4497 GCA_964456355.1 uncultured Eubacteriales bacterium
AGAGGCGGAAGAGGCCGAGTGGCGGGGCGTAGGCGCCGCTAGCGAGCGGAGCGTTCAGGCCGCACTTCACGCAGAATGCGTTTCGGGCGATACTCCTTGTGTAGGAGAGTGTTTGCGACAGCCTGGCACCGCGTCGCGCGCTTGCGAGGGGAGAACACATGGCCGAGTACACGCCCCAGATCGATTCGCAGATAGCGCAACTGCTAAGGGTGCGCACCACGGTCACTCCGGACATGATCTCAGGAGTCACCGAAGAACAGGCCCGCAGCTTCCTGCAGGCATATGTGGCGGCTCATCCCGACGAGGACCTGAGCTTCGACGGCAACGCACTCACCGCAGGGCTCCCGTCTCTTTCCGAAGAGCCTGCGACCGAGCCCACCACCTCTTCTTTCTTGGACGAGCCGACTCCCGGATACGTCGTCCCGCCGGCTGCTGACGTAGGCACTCCTGGGTACACGCCGCAGTCGCCTCTCCCTGAGAAGCCATCCGGATGGCTCTGGCTCCTGCCCATCTTCCTCGGTTGGCTCGGTGGAATCGTGGCATGGGCGATGGTCAAGGACAAGAACTCACGGACTGCGCGCAACATGCTCATCACCGGTGTGGTTATATCGGTGTTGGCTGCGTGCATCCCCTTCGGGTTCGGGTTCTTCCAGGGATCCATCTCGGGCTCTGCATCGACGGACACTGCATGGCCCGCGACAGGGCAGGTGACCTTCTATTACTTCGGCACGCCCGGTTGACCGTCGTGCGCCCAGATGAAACCCGTGGTCGACGGGTTACAGGCAACCTACTCCGACAAGTTGGACTTCGTGGTCTACGGGGACGTGAACGCAGACCCGAACGTCTCGCAGTTCGCCACGGCGCAGAACGTACAATACGTCCCCACCATGATGCTCGTGAGCGCCGATGGGGTCGAGCTGAAAAGATGGGTGGGAGCGGTCTCGGGGGAGGAGCTCAAAGCAGCGTTCGACGAGGCGGCTCCATAAGATGTGAAGGGTCAGAGGGTCTCGGGACTCTCCATGAGCCTTGTCCCGGTCGTGGACGGAGAGAAGGGAGCGCATGAGCGGGACGGGCATACCTGTCAGGATCGAGATAGTGCGCATCCTCGAGGCCGGCGTCTGTCCGGAAGGGCTCGGTGTCGGCCGAAAGTGGGAGGTCTCGGACTCTGCTCTGCCCGACGGGATGTGCAGTTGGGCCTGGAACTCCATCCAACCCTTCGTGGTAGCCCTGAGATGCGGCGGGGCCTTCCCGTGGAGCGGGGAGCGTGAGGTGGAGGTCACCTGTCCCGATGCGGCGAACCCCGTCGTGTTCAAGGTGGAAGCGATCGAGTGATAGATTCCCTGCTCGTCCTCTCGGCGGCGCTCATGACGTCTGCTCTTGCCCTCGAGTCACCGGGACTTATCAGGTAAGACCTTATGACGGAGAGGGTATGGCTGGGAGAGCATACATGCCTGCTAGAACCCGACCTCGTCGACGAGGGCTCTGCCGTTCTCGCTTATAACGATGTAGGTCACTTCTTTCGAGCCGGTCTCCCATTCCTCTCGCATGACGACCACGTAGACAGCTCCATGCTCGAAAGCGTCTGTGACCTCGAAGTCGAGGAGTGCGTCTGCGTGTGGTGAGAAGTAATCGGGGGCATCGGTCTTGAAGTAATCGGTGGTGACCTTTTCCATGCGCTCGACGTCCCCGTCGCGCAACGCGGTGAGCAGGGCATCCACAGCACCCACAGCACTCTCGTAGTCGAGTCCCGATGCGTACGGGTCATCGTCGACGGACTCCTCCGGGGCTTCGAGCCCTTCGGCATCATCGTTGGGGACAGACGCCTCCGACGAGAAGGTGGCCTGCTTGCTCCCGGAGGGCTCCATGACTGTGATGGCAGGCTTGCCCTCATCGGTCCTGACTCCATGGATGCCGTAGAGCAGGAGTGCCCCAAGAGCGATGAGGGCTGTCAGTGAGACGAGCATGATGCCCAGCACAACGAGGTTCAGACGCCTGTCATCGTCGTTCGTCGCCATCGGACCTCTCATCACCCACTCCGTCCGTAGGGGGCGCTTCTCGTATCGACACCACCATCAATCGTATCCTGTGTGTTTCGGTGGCTTTGTGCCACAATTATTTCGCGAGACGTGTATCGGGGCACCATTGGGGAATATCTGATGGGAAGCATCCGGGCGTCTCAGGATCTGAAGGGGGGACTGGTCCGTTGCCGAGCAAGGCCTATAAGCGTAAACGGATCATCATCTGGGTCCTCACCGCCACCATCCTGTTCGCAGGCATCTATATCGCTTCCAACATGGCCACTTCGACCAGGTGGTTCTGCAACGACGTCTGCCACGTGGTGCATCACGACAACGCTCGCGCCTACTACAACGGGTCACACTCGGAGATAAGTTGCATCGCCTGTCACTACCCCGTGAACATGAACCCTGTGTCGTTCGCGCTCGACCGAGTGGACAAGCTCCTGGACATCATGCCGACGATCGACGGCACCTTCCCGATGCCCCTCAACGAGTACTCACACAACGCGTTCATCACGGAAGACGAACAATGCACGCAATGTCATTCATTGGAGACACGCAAGATCACACCCTCGCCCGGCATCCTCATCGACCATGACATCCATACGGAGAACGAGATCAACTGCGCCACATGTCATAACCGCGTCGCCCATCCCGAAGACGGCATCGAGATGGAGCTTCCCGGCAACGCCAAGAAGGCCGACTTCATGACGATGACCGCCTGTTTCCGCTGTCACACGCTCACAGGCGAGTCACCCAGCGAATACCTGGCGCCCGGCGAGTGCGACAAGTGTCACACTCCCGATTTCGACCTCGTTCCACCGTCCCATGATGCACAGGGTTGGTACACGGAGCGAGGCGATTCCCGCGGTCACGCCCAGGCGGCCAGAACGGAGATGAGCCGGACAGCGGAAGCCCAGGCGAAATGGGACGAAGCGTCGGAAGAGTTCTATGCGAGAGAGCCGCGACCTCTCGTACGCCTCGCTGGCATCGAGGACAAGGTCCTCGTCGTCGTGCCTCCGCCCTCCACGATCAACGAGTGTTTCACCTGTCATGTCCAGGAAGATTTCTGCGACGCGTGTCACGGAGTGGTTGTGCCGCATACCGAGGAGTTCGTGACAGGTCACGGCAAAGTCTATACGGCAGCCGACAGCGCCGGGTGTGCTACATGCCACAACAAGACCGGGGACCCTGCCAACGATGCTTCGACATGCACGCTCTGCCATCATCAGACCTATGACCCCACGACCGGCCCATGGCGCACCCGTCATCCATATTCGGTGAAGGCGGTGGGCGCCGAGCCTTGCTTCGAATGCCATCAGGAGACTTTCTGCTCCTCGTGCCATATACACGGCACCCCGAGCACGCCGTACTGACCTTCCTATCGGGCACTGATAACATCTCCGCATGGATGCAGTGGCGTTCCTCATCGGCCTTGTCGGCTTGGCGGTGCTGCTCGTAGCGGTGTGGCGCGAGCGGGGCAAGCCGTTGGATGCCCTCGAGGCGTTGGAGCGCCTGGACGGTCGCGACATGGTGCGCATGCCACCTCTCTTCTGGCTGTCGGCCCTGCTCGGCGCTTTGTCTGCATTTCTCGGTTGGGGACCTCTGGCAGGCGTGGTGCCCGCTCTTACGGCTGCTCTCGCCTCTCTGGTGGTGGTAGTGCTCGCCTGGCTCTGGGTCTGGGACTCCTACAGGACGTTCGTCGACATCGCGGTCATGACGCAGGACGGCATCCCACTGGAGCGTCGTCCTCCCTTGGCGTTCGACCCGCCGCCCAGCCAAGCGCTCTCCTTCGCTCCCTTGAAGAACGCCTCCGGCTTCTTCCTCGCGTTGGTTTCAGGGGCTTTGCTCCTATGGGTGCTCGCCGAGATGTCGGGCGGTTGGAACGAGCGCCTCTCCTCTGCAGCCCTGGGCTTCGTCACGGCGGTCACGCTTTACTCGGCCTATCGCGTCCATCGTGCTTTCGAGGCCGAGCGAGACGTGCGGCATGTCCTCGCAGGACTTCCCGATGTCGATGACGACGAGTTGCTGAAGGGCCTGCAGGAGAATCCGCGCTCCCGTGTCCTTCTCGAAGTGCATGCCGACAGGATGATGGCGGCAGGTGAGATACGACAGGCGCACCTGGAGTACCGGGCTGCGGGCGTCGGTCGCACTCCTTCGTCACGTCTTGCGCAGAAAACGGCCGAAGCGGCCGGCGCTCTCTCCGGCCATGGTCTGCCGAGCGTTCATGGGCGGCTCGTTTTGGAGCCCTTCGCATGGAGACCGACGGCGGCCGTACGTCCGTTGCGTTTCTCCGAAGATGTCGAAGTGCTGGACGTCCTCGACTTGCGAGAGGCGTTGGACGTGCTTCTCCACACTCCGCAAGGGGCAGAGGAGGGACCTCTCCTTGTCACAATGGATCCCGAACCGGACCTTGAGACGAGGTCTCGACTGGCCGAGGAGGCGATCCATGCTCCGCTGGTGATGGGTGGAGGCCCCG
>CAYWAF010000112.1:0-4284 GCA_964456355.1 uncultured Eubacteriales bacterium
CCATCGGCAACGTAGACCAGATCCTCGTCGGCTGTGAGACCGAGGACCGTGTCCATGACGGCATCGGTCCCACGCCCCCGCTCCCCGAAGCGATAAAGCAGCTCACCGGTCGGAGAGTAAACGACGATCTCGCCGTTGATGGCCACATAGACCTCGTCACCGACGACGTCGATGCCGGAAGCGCCGGGTGCAGGCCATTCGCGAAGGAAGTGCCCGTCCGGCTCGAAGACGATGACCTTGCGGTTCACCGTGTCGACGACGTAAAGGTCCCCATCGTCCGATGTCGCCATCGCTTCCGGTCGGGCCAACATCCCCTCGCCGATGCCGCCCATCCCCGTGTGGATGAGGTTCGCGAACGTACCGTCAGGCCGGAAGACCATGATGCGGCTGCGCTGCGGGTCGTTGGCGTAGATCAGACCACCGGAGCCTATCGCCACGGCAGTAGGCTTGAAGAGCTGTTCGTCTTCGGCGGGTCCGAAGCCATATATGGAGCGGACCCAGGTCAATCCGGTCTCCTGAGCCACGTCCTCTTTCGAAGGCGCTCCAGCCGGCACCAACACTTTCAGCAGGAACAGTCCCAAGACGGCCAGGAGGATGAGCAAGAGCACGAGGGTGGCGAGAAGGGCTGTGCGCGTCCTGCGGTCTCGGTCGCGCCCACCGTCATCGTGCCTGTCGGGACTCACATACGCGTCGTCATGCATCTGACTCTCGTCTCCCTAGCCCTCGAGCTCGGCGAGCAGGTCTTGTGCGTCCTCGAGATAAGGATCGAGCTCGATGGCCCGCTCCAGGTCTGCGCGTGCTTTGTCTGTCTGGCCGAGCTCGATATACACCTTTGCGCGCTCGACCAATATGTCTGCTGCAAGAGGATCCATCTCGACCACCAGGTCGTAGTATTCGAGCGCCTCGTCGTGACGACCGAGCTGTTCATAGGAACGGGCGACCCCCAGGGTGGACGATATCGTATAGCTGGATGGAGGATTGTATGAGATCCCCGCGGCCTCGTTCTCTTTCCTGGTCGCCTCGTCGAGTTCCAAAGACGCCTCTCGGGCCTTTTCGTAACGCTTCAACGCCTCCTCGTAATCCTCCTGCGCATATGCGATGTCCGCATGAGTGACCATCACCACCGGGTTCAGCGCGCTGGTGCTCTCACCGCTGTACTCGACGTATTGGGAGTAGACGTCCTCGGCGTCCGAATAGCGTCCCACGTCGGTGTAAGCGAGGATGAGTCCCGCCCAACTCTTGAAGTCATCGGGCTGTTCTGTGACCGCCACCTCATACATCGCCACGCGGCGCTCGGGCTCGGTGCGAGGCGTGTCGCCGACGATGGAGGCATACCAGATGGTGGCGATCAGGCCAGCGAGGATCGTCACGACCAGCGCAGCCACCAACGCAGCAAGCAACGAGTTCGCGCGTGAATACCGCTGTCTGGAGTCAGTGTCCACCATCAGAGATCCACCTCGGGGTCGTGAGCGTCAGCCACGGTGAGGGTCACCGGCCCGCCTATCGGAAGCCGGCACCCACATGACACTCGGCACAGTATGTAGGGTTGTGACAGTCGAAGCAAGCATCGGCACCGGCCTGACGGACCACCTCGAAATGTTGGGATATCCACGTCCTGGTCGGGTCGCTTTCCGGGTGATGGCACGTGTTGCAGAACTCGGTGCTCGCCGAAGTGGCGGCCTCTCCTTGGGCATGACAGTTGGCACAGACTGCAGGTTCGCTGCGACCGAGTTCGCCATGAGTGGCCTGGAAGTCAGGCGGGTGCGGCATCTCGAGTCCATGACAGTCGACGCAGAACCGCTCGGCATGGCACGTCTCGCAGTAGTCGACCTCCGAGACCGACGGGATGTCCAAGACTCCCTCTTCGAGCTCCTCGGCGTTCTCGGTCGCGTCGTCCTCCTCCGCCGAGTCGGAAGGCGTCGCATCTTCCTCTGCAGGAGGCGAGGCCTCTTGTGAGCGGTCCTCCGCCTCGCGCGAGTTCAACGCCAGTCTGGCGTGTCCGCTGGACTCGCCGCCCAGCTGGTAGAAGCCCGGCTCGAAGTGGCTGGGAGGCTTGAGCTCGAAGTCCGCGGGATGACAGGCCGAGCAGGCGCCGGGGGCCACTCCGTCCGCCTTCTGACTATGGCAGCGGAAGCAGGCCGTCATCGTCATGAAGTCATCGTGCCGCTTGTTGCCCGGGAGCGTGAGCTCGAAGTCCTCCGGATGCGCGACCCGGTTATGACAGACCGTGCAGTGGACCTCGTTCTCCTCGTGCATCACATGATCGATGAGGATGCCCGGTGACGGCGTGATCACGCGGGTGTCGGTATGACACTGCGTGCACTGCTTCGAGCCCATCTCCTCGGCGTTCATCGCCAGATGAGAGCCGGCGTTGAGTGGCAGTGAGTACGTGTCCGTCACCGTCAGGTAGAGCTCGCCGAGGGCTGTCATCTTATGGAGCAGGAAGGTGACGGGGCCCGCTCCCGTGGGCATGTGGCACGCCATACATGAGACTTCCGAGTGTGACGAGGCATCGTAGGCGATGATCGTGTCGTCTTGGACCTTGTGACAACCGTTGGCACAGAACCAGTAGGTGGACGTGATGCCGAGGGCGACGACCGTCACAGCCGCCAAGCCGAGGACTGCCACGACAGCCCAGATGATGTAACGGGGCCTGCGGGCGGGGTCTTTGATTCCTTCGAAGGAGATCTTGGCCATCTGGTTCCTGTCGCGGGTCAGAAGGTGACACCAACGCCGTTGTGGCATTGGAGGCATTGTCCGTCTTGAGGATAGAAGAAGTTCTTGATCATGTAGTTATAGATGGTGCCGTGCGGGTCGTGACAGGTGGACGTGCACGTCAGGCCCGTGTTCGCCTTGGGGTCGTGGTAGACAGGACGCACCGGATGCTGGTTCGGATGCGAATCCACCCAACCGTGGCATTGCAAGCACAGGTCGGGGTTCGGTGCACGCAGGATGGGCGAGTAGGGGGAACCGTGAGGCGTGTGACAGCGCACGCACGGCAGCCGGTTGACCCAGTGGGCCGATTGGTCGTACGTGGCCTGGGTCGGGTAGCCGTGACAGGTGAAGCACAGATCGTTGTCCTTGGCGGCAAGGAGTGCAGAGTAGTCCGCCCCGTGCGGGTCGTGGCAGTTCGTACAGTCGAAGAAGGACTCCGCGACAGGGTGCGTGCTGGCGTTGCGGAAGTCCTCACCGATGTCGGGATGGCACATGTAACACAGGTTCGGCTCGTCCTTGATCAGGAGCGGCGTATGGTCCGAGCCGTGCGGCTCGTGACAGCCGGTGCAATTGTCGTAGAGGAACGGGTTGTGCTGGACCGCCTTGAGGCTCAGTCCCGCCACGCTCGGGTGACAGGTGAAGCACAGCTCACGCTGTCGCGCCACCAGGATGCCGCGCCACTCCGAGGCGTGCGGGTCGTGGCAGTTCGTGCAGAACCGCTGCCCCACGGGCGGGTGCACCTGGTTGCGTGAGAGTTCCGGTCCCATCGGGTGACAGGTCACGCAGAGGTTGCGCTCGTCCTGGACCAGGAGCACGCGGAAATCCGAGGCATGCGGGTCGTGGCAGTTCGTGCAACGGCCCTTCTCGAAGGGGTTGTGCTGATACGCTTCCCCGACTTTCGGGCTGAGCGAGCCGTGGCACATCCAGCAGAGCTCGGTGTCCGGCATCACGAGATACGAGTCGCTGTCGACGAACTCCCCGCTCTCGGTGCTCACCACCCTTCCGTCTCCCTCACTGCTTTCCGCACCCGAGACGGAGTCGTACACGGAGAAGAGCAACTTGAGCGGCATCCACTCGATGATCGTCCGTACGCGTCTCCACGTACGCGAGCCACCGCTGATCGTCGTCCGCTCGACCTCTTTGCCGTGAGAGGTGTGGCAGACAGTGCACTCCTTCAACATGAACGGGTTGTGCACCGTCTCCTTGGAGAAATCGGGGATCAGTTCGGTATGACACTGGAGGCACTCGAGGTTCCTCGTGACGAAGCGCGCTTGGTCGGGAACCCTGTTCACCCAGGTGTCGACTACCGAGGTGATGCCGCACAGAAGGAGGAGCAGCAAGAGCAGGAGGACGAGCGAGCGCTTGGAGCGACTCGCCTGTTCCTGCTCTTGTTCGATGTCGTCGTTCGACCCTAGGTCGTCAGCGACCACTTCCGGTTCAGCCAATGGTCCTCCCGGCACCGCGAAGCGCGGCGGCCCAGTCGTGTTCGTACCCTTGACGCGATCGGGAGCGCCACTCTTTAGTCTACCACGGCTACCTGGGCGCTTGAGGGGATAAAGGGATGCTTCC
>CAYWAF010000113.1:0-4259 GCA_964456355.1 uncultured Eubacteriales bacterium
CGCTCTCGGACAACCGCGACTGGATAGTCGACATCTACTACCTCGGCGGCACCGGCGCGGTCAGCCAGGACGTGCGCGACCAGATAGAGGCGGTGCTGAAGTAGGGCGAAGAGCGGTCAGTAGAGGAAGCAAGGAGGTCAAGATGGCAAGGATCGTTCGTTCCCGTGCCGTGGTCGCACTGCTCGCTGCAGTGTTGGCGCTCGGTCTTGTGGCCGGCTGTTCCGGTGGAGGTCAGGACGAGGCGGCCGACGGCGGTGACGAAGGTACGTCGGATGCGATCACGAGCGAGAATCCCGATGCGGCGACCTATGCGATGGGGGAGACCTTCGAGCTCAACGGTCTCACCTGGAAAGTCGTCGACTTCGAGACTCTCGACGAGGTCGAGAGCATGTTCTCCGACACGCCGCCCCACAAGCCGGAGAACGGGATGTGGCTCGTGGCCACACTCGAGTTCCAGGGCGCAGAAGGCACGCCGGGCGGATACAACGCCGACCTGTTGAAGTTGCGGGACGCTGACGGAAACTACTACGACGTGGCCGAGCCTAGCGGTGCGGCCGACGACTACCGCCTGACGCACGAGGACGTGAAGAACCTCTCGCTGGCGATGCTCGGTGACTCCGAGGTCCAGCGGGTCTTCGCCATCTACGACGTGCCGGCCGACGCAGGTCCCTTCACGCTCGAGTGGATGGATCAGAAGGGCGTCACCTACGTCACGCAGGTGAAGGTCGAGTTGACCGAGTAGAAGGCGGCTGTGGCAGGGGATGCAGGTCGGGACGTTCGGAGTCCCGATGGTTGTGGCGCTTTGCCCGTTGCATCCCCTGTGCAGGGGCGTTATACTCACAGCCCGCCTCGGCCGAGAGGCGCAAGTGGATACTGCGGGGTGGAGCAGTCTGGTAGCTCGTCGGGCTCATAACCCGAAGGTCGCTGGTTCGAATCCAGCCCCCGCTACCAAGGAATGAGCAGGTCGGAGACGTGTCGAGTCTCCGGCCTTCTTCTTTGCTGAGCCGGTTGTAGGTGTTTTGTCAGCAGACGTGCATGCTGCACGCATCGATTCTGCACTCGATGCCCGCTCATACTACCCGGAGCCAGCATCCTTTCGCTCAGGTTCGGCTACCCAGAACGTCCAGTGGTCGAGTAGCGCACCATCGACACTGAGCGACCACTTGTAGATACCTGGCGGCAGGGGCTCACAGCCAACGCCGATCGACTTCGCGATCACGATGGGGGCGCCTTCCGGGACGTTCGGTTTCGGAGAACCCTTGAAGCCACCCTCGATCCGTGTGATCTCCGTTGCATCTTCAGTGACGGGCTCCAGGACTAGAACGAAAGAGTGTTCACCGTCCCATTCGACGGGCTCTTCCATGACCAGGACCATGCCGATGTTGAAGTGGTTGACAGATCCCGCGAACCTGGACCAGAAGCCTCCCAAGACAGAGAGTTTGCCGGATGCTTCCTGGATCGCATCAGCGACGAACACATAGCCTTTCACTGGCAGTACACCTCGCTCTCCGTCATCGTCATATCATAGACGTAGTTTGCGCTGAGCTCTTCGAGTACGACGGATGCTTGCTCGGCCCGTACGTTTTCTACGACTCCGCCAGAACTGCTGGAGTGGATGACGGGTGGACGGGTCGTTGCGGGATGGAGGACTCCCGTGACGGTGTAATCCAGCGCATCAGCGACATCAGCCAATCTTGTGAGGGAGGCGTTCTCGTAGCCGCCAGCCTCGTCGCGTTGGACCATCTGCTCCGAGACCCCGATACGGTCTGCGAGATCCTTCTGAGTCCAACCTTTGGCTATACGTGCGCGTATCAATGCGGTCGCGAGGTCGTCGATGCACGAGAGGCGGAACTCCGAGATCAGCCCCTTCTTCGTTGCCAGGTACATCTGCACTTCGTGATTCATCTGGGCTTGGAGTCGCCTGAGACTCTCCTGTGCCGTGTCGGAAGAGGTGTTGTGGATAGCCTTATCCAACTCGCGCAGTTTTCTTTTCGCGATCGATAGCTGTCTTTCGTTGGAGATCATGTTCCGCTCCTGACTACGCTGATATGTCCTTTGGGGATTCCGGAGCTATCCGTTGCCATCAGGTCTTTGATCGTCTGGGTGCGTAGTGAGAATATACCCAACATATATGTTGTGTCTATGAAACGGATACCCCTGGTGTGAATGATCGTGCGTTCCTGAAAATCTGTTCGATACCTTGGTAAGATGACACCTGATGCATAAGACCACCCGCCTCATCCTCGCTCTCCTCTTAGCCCTCTCCCTCGCGGCAGGCGGCTGCGCCCAGGCCACCTCGCCTGGCGCGGCCTCCACAGACGTCACCTTCGATGCGGCCCGTGTCGTCCGGGTCATCGACGGCGACACCATCGAGGTCGAGTTCGCCGATGGCACCCGGGACAAGGTCAGGTTCATCGGCATCGACACACCGGAGGACACCACGGAGGTCGAGCCCTACGGTCCCGAGGCGACCGCGTACACGACGGGCGCGCTCGCCGGCAGGTCGGTCTTCCTCGAATACGACGTCGAGCCACGCGACAAGTACGGGCGCCTTCTCGCCTACGTGTGGACCGACATTCCCGACGAGGTGACGGATGAGACCATACGCCAGCACCTCTTCAACGCCAGGCTGCTCCTCGACGGCTACGCGTCGCTGCTCACCATCCCTCCGAACGTCGCCTATGTGGACTACTTCAAGGATTACGAGAGGGAAGCACGCGATGCCGACCTCGGGCTTTGGGACCCGGCGCTGCTCGAAGGAACGCAACCGGGACCGACACCGAAGTCACCTTCTGACGCTGAGTCGTCTCCTAAGGCCTCGGATGCCATCGATTGGTCGCAGGCCGCATCCTATGTCGGCCAGACCGTCACCATCATCGGTCCGGTGGCTGGGACGCACTATGCAGCCACATCCAACGGGAGGCCTACCTTCCTCAACATCGGGAATAACCACCCCAACCCCTCACGGTTGACGATTCTGATATGGGGTGAGGATCGCCCGAACTTCCCTGGAGCTCCGGAGAGCATCTATGCGGGCAAGACTGTTCTCGTGACAGGAAAGGTCGAGATGTATAAAGGTTCGCCGGAGATGGAGATATCAGGCCCGGGGGCGATAAAGGTAGTGGAGTGATTCCAGATAACGCGGTGCAGCGCGACCTTTTCCTTCCTACCTATCCCCCTCGCAGGACCCTCCCCACAACAGTGTCCGTCCTCACAAACGACGCGGCCTGCAGGCGCGTATCATGAGACCGTGAGCGGAGCGGGAGTCGGCATGGGCAGACCTTCTACATCCTCGGCAAGACCTTCGGGCCGCAGCACCGCGGCTTTGCTGCTGGCAGCCTCCATGGCACTCGTCTGTGTCCTCGCTCTCAGCAACAGCGCATGTGCGACCGACCCTGCCGCCACCGCGCCGTCGCCCTCCGTCCGCGCCGCTGCCACCACGCCCACCGTCGAGCGCCTCGCAGGTCCCACCCGCGTGCAGACCGCCATCGCCATCTCGCAGCGCTCCTTCCCCGCGACTGCACCCGCCGTCGTCATCGCCACAGGCGACGCCTACCCGGACGCGCTCACGGGCGGTCCGTTGGCACACGTCGTAGGCGGACCGCTGCTACTCGTGCGCGGTGAGACGCTCGCCTCCGACGTGGCCGCCGAGATCTCCCGCCTTTCCCCGGAGCGCGCTTTCGTCTTAGGAGGCGAGGGGGCGGTGTCATCCGGCATCGAGGCGGCGCTTTCAGACCTCGGCATCGCCGAAGTGGTGCGCCTCGGTGGCGCTACCCGCTTCGAGACCGCTGCCGCAATCGCGGACAGGATGCGGCTCGAAGGTGCGGCTTCCGGATGGGCGGTCGTCGTGAGCGGTCGTGCATGGCCGGATGCTGCTGCGGCGGGTCCCGTGGCATCCGTCCTGGGCTGCCCGATCGTGCTCACCGACGGCGCGAACGTCCCCGCCGCCTCGCGCACGACCCTCGATACTTGGCACATCACCGACACGCTCGTCGTAGGTGGCACAGGTGTGGTGCCCGATGCCGCGCTGGCATCCCTGCCATCTCCCGAGCGCATAGGCGGGGCCGACCGCTATGCGACCGCTGCACTCCTCGCCACGCGTGGCCTGGAGCTCGGACTGACCGAGGGCACCATCGTGCTCGCCTCCGGACACGCATACCCCGATGCGCTCGCAGGCACTCCACTCGCAGCCACGGCACGCGCACCGGTCCTGCTCTCCGCGCCCCAAGCGCTCTCGCCTCCGGCCGCGGAGTTCGTCG
>CAYWAF010000114.1:0-4172 GCA_964456355.1 uncultured Eubacteriales bacterium
TTGCCGTGCGGGACCTCTTTGCCGAGCACCGCATAGATCAGTTGCTTCTCGGCTCCTTGCGGGTAAGAGGTCGGGAGCGAGAGCACTTCCACGTCAGACCCTGCGACCTTCTTGAGGGCCGCGATGGCGTCCGGCTTGTTGTCCTCCACGCCTATGACGACGCGTCCCGCACCGACCATGTCCTTTATCAGGCGAGCCCCTCCGACGACCTTGCCGGGATACTCGAGCATCTGCCTGTGGTCGCACGTCAGATATGGCTCGCACTCGCATCCGTTCAGGATGACCGTATCGATGGGCGTGTCTTTCGGTGGAGAGAGCTTGACGTGCGAAGGGAAGGCGGCGCCACCCAACCCGACCATGCCAGCGGCACGGACCATCTGCACGGGATCGTCGGACTCAGGGATGGGGACGAAGGAATCGAGGTCCTGCTCTTCGTCGGGGATGATCTCCACGGCCGAACAGGAAGTACCGTTGGGCAGGCGTTGCTTCACGATCGCTTTGACCTCGCCGCTGACGGGCGAGTGCACGGGGGCGCTGACCATGGCGTCCACGTTCCCGATCACCTGACCGCGCTCGACCCTCTCTTTGCGCTCCACCACAGGCGCGCACGGCGCACCGAGATGTTGGCTCATGGGAACCACGAGCCTCTCGGGAACGGGTGCTCGCTCTATCGGTGACCCACTCGTCGCCTCTTTGTGAGTAGGCGGATGGACCCCACCCTTGAAGCCGCTTCTGGACAAGTGCATCCCCTTACCGGCCGCCAGCGTCGAACGTGGCATGAGAACGCTTTCGACCTACATACACCGTATTCCTGCTCGAAACAACAGGTGAGCACAGGTTGATCCGAAGAAACGGACAGAAGCACAGAGCCTGGAGTGAGGGAATGACCATATCAATCGAAGAAGATCGATATCTCGCGTCGGGCAGACTCGGGTGAGTCAGAGCCATGGATGACATTGGCGTCGAGGAGCAACCCGTAGTCACCCCGGATGGTCCCCGGCGCCGCCTCAGCCGGATCGGTGACACCCATCAACTTGCGACATACGGCCACGGCGTTCGGGCCCGAGACGACCATCTTCACGACGGGACCGGACGTTATGTACTCGATGAGACCGGGATAGAAGGGCTTGCCTTCGTGTTCGGCATAGTTCGCCTCGGCCTGTTCCCGCGTCACCTCGGAGAGTTCCATCCGCTCGATCTTCAGTCCCACGTCTTCGAAACGCTGGATTATCGCTCCGCACAATCCTCGTGCGACCGCATCGGGCTTGATCATCACGTAAGTACGCTGCTCCACTCGAATCCTTCCGTCACGACGTGCAAGACATAACAAGTGTGAAGCGAATCCTACTACAACACTATCTCGACCCCGGTGACTTTCCAGCCGACCCCCTCCCGGGCGAGCGTGATCTCATATGTCAGCGGCGTGCCACTCTTCGGAGTGACCGTCACGACCACACGCGAGGTCCTGGGAGAACGGTCTACGGATTCTATCGAATATCCGCTCATGGGAGGTATCTTGGCCATCTCCTTCTCCACATCGGAGGCCGGCACGGCCACCCAGTAGGAGTCCACGGACTCCAGATTCGCGTGGGCTTCGAGCATCCCTGAGACCGTCATGGACTGCGTGGGGTATCCGAAGCCGAGGAAGAAGGCTGCTGCCAGCACCCCGACTATCACCACCAGGACCGACAATGCGGCGAGGACCACCAACCAGGGGCTGCGGTGCTCTCTCTTGAGCGCACGCTCCCGTCGGCGTTCGGCCCGGTCGATCTCCTTCATCTCCTCCTCGGTCCTGGTGAAGAAGGCCGACTCGAACTCGTCGTCCGAGTCGAGGCCGGGCATCTCGCTCCCCGCAGGGACGGCATCGCCCTGGGGAACGGTCGTGCCGGCGGCGACCTCGGAGGAGGAAGCATCAGCCTCAGGAGCGGCCTCGGTCAGCCAGCCGTCCGTGGAGGTGACGTCGAGGTCTCCTTCTCCCGCTCCCGTGGAGAGGACCGGCGGTATCTCGCCCGTCTCCCAGCCCTCAACCACCTCACGCTTCGGGAGAGCGGCCCTGCTCGCTTCCAACGCCTTGACGGCATGAGGAGGCAACTCGTATCCGTGAAGGCCACTCGCTTTCTCGAAGGAGCGGACGGCTTGCTCATGCTCGCCCATCACGTGATAGGCGATCCCCATGTTCATGAGCGCACGTCCCCGGCCCTTGTATTCATCGAAACCGAGAGCGGCTTTGTACGCCTCGATGGCATCACTCGGACGTCCCATGGCCATGAAGCAGAGACCCAGGTTGTTCAAGGCTTTCCCGGGATCGGGGTTCTCGGCATCGAGCGCCGCCTGACGATACGCGATCGCAGCATCCTCGTAGCGACCCATCTCTACCATCGCACCGGCCATGCCCTGCAATGCTTTGTACGGCGTCTTGTAGTCCGGCTCTTCGAGTGCCGCCTTGTATTCGTCCACGGCTTCCGCGTACTCACCCAAGGCCACATGGGCGATGGCGAGGTTCGATAGCGCTGCGCCACGCTTGTCGAAAAGGTCGTCGCGCAAGGCGTGACCGTAGACCGTCACTGCATCGGAATAACGGCGTAGTTTGAGCAGAGAGTTGCCGGCCATGTAATAGGAAAGGCCGTTGCCCTCCGTCCCTCTGCCCGCAGCCGCCAGGAAACCTTTGGCCGCAGCCCGGTAGTCTCCTTCGTCATACGCTTTCTTGGCTTCTTGGAATCGCCCCTGGTCCACGTCGCTCCCGCCTGGATCAATCTGCGTTCTTTATGACGATGGATTCGATCACATCTCCCACCTCGATGGAGTGCACCACGTCCATCCCCTCGGTCACTTGCCCGAAGACAGTGTACTGCCCATCGAGAGAGGGTTGGGGAGCAAGGCAGATATAGAACTGCGAGCCGGCCGAATCAGGGTCGGTCGACCTCGCCATGGCGACCGTGCCCTCCAGGTGCGGCCGAGAGTTGAACTCGGCAGCAAGCCTGTAGCCGGGCCCGCCCGTCCCGGTCCTCGGGTCGTCCGTGCGCGAGAGGGGGTCTCCGCCCTGGATGACGAAGTCGGGAACCACGCGGTGGAACTTGGTGCCGTCGTAGAAGCCCTCTTTCGCGCGTTCTATGAAACTCGCCACGTGATTGGGTGCGTCCTCTTCGAAGAACTCGAACTCGATCACACCTTTGGACGTCGTGATGACGGCGATCTCGTTGCCGTTCGGTGTGTATGTCGCGGTATACAAGGGCTCCTCCTCCGGTATCGTGACGGTGGGCTCCTCCGAACCATCCGACTGTGCGCTCACGCTTCTAACGGCTCCGTCTTCTTCCGGAGCTGTCGAACAGCCCTGTGACAGAAGAAGCAGACCGGCGAGCGTGAGCACCGACAACAACAGCATCACACGACCTACAGCTTCAGACATCTGCAGTTTTCCTCCGGTACTCTCGTCGACCGCAGACAGCATCCCCCCGCATAGGGTCGCAGCCATTCTACCAAGTGCCACACGACGATGCTGATAAAGGGTATGCTGTCAGGACACGTTGTATGCACGGTCACGTGCTCCGCTGTGATGCGGCGGCATCACAGCTATACGGTCCAAGGAGGAGATGCAGTTGGGAGCATCAGGCACTGACACGGTCCGCAACGTCGTACTGGTCGGCCACGGCGGTGCGGGAAAGACCTCACTCGCAGAGGCGATGCTTCATCTGGCCGGCGCAACCAACCGTCTCGGAAGCGTGGACGAGGGCCATAGCAACCTCGACTTCGACGCTGAAGAGATCAAGCGCAAGATGACCATCAACCTTTCGCTGGCCCCCCTCACGCACAAGGGCCACAAGATCAACATCATCGACACCCCGGGGTACGCCGATTTCGTCGATGACGCGATCGCAGGCATGGCAGCCGCCGAGATGGCCCTGTTCGTCGTGGACGCGGTCTCCGGGCCGCAGGTCCAGACGGACCGCCTCTGGAAGATATCCGGCGAGATGGGCATCGCACGCGCGGTCTTCATCAACCGCATGGACAAAGAGCATGCGAACTTCGACGACACCATGTCGGCGCTCCAGTCGAAGTACGGCCATCGCATCGGCGCGGTACAGATACCGATGGGCGCCGAGTCGGAGTTCCGAGGGGTCATCGACATCATACGCATGAAGGCCTACCACCACGAAGGAGACCACGAAGAGGTC
>CAYWAF010000115.1:0-4060 GCA_964456355.1 uncultured Eubacteriales bacterium
GACGTACCGTGGTCGGTGATCGGGACCGTCGGCGGGGAGCGCCTGCTCATCGAGGACAAGATTGACGTCGACATCGAGACCGCCGCGAAGGTCTACGAGGAGAGCCTGGAGCGGCTGGTGGGGGGAGAGGGGTAGGGCGTGGAGCTCCTCACCGGACTCGGGCTGGCTCTGCCGGCGGGACTGAACGCCTACATCCCGCTGCTCACCGTCGCGCTCGCCCAGCAGTTCGGATGGATCGACCTAGAGGGTCCCTATGCCCTCCTCGGCGAGTGGTGGGCGATAGCGCTGATCGCCGCGTTGCTTCTGGTCGAGGTGGTGGCCGACAAGGTGCCTGCCGTCGACAGCGTCAACGATGCTATCCAGACGGTCGTGCGTCCTGCAGCGGGAGGCATCCTGTTCGCCGCGGCTGCCGCTGGCAACGACTACGTGCATCCCGTCGTCTACATCATCGCAGGCGTCCTGCTGGCAGGTGGCGTGCATGCAGCCAAGTCCGTGGCACGCCCCGTGGTCAACGTGTCGACTGGCGGTGCTGGAGGTCCCGTGGTCAGTGTCGTGGAGGACGTGGCCTCGTTCGTTATGACCGTGATGGCGATAGTCGTCCCCATCATCGGGGCGGTCTTCGCGGTGATCGCGGTGGTGCTGGTGGTGCGCTGGTACAGAGGTAGGCGATGGGCTGTTGCGGCTTAGTTTGATGGAGGATGTCAGTCAATTACATCCAGAGGCGATCATCGCCGAGCCCCGTTCTCCCTCCCCACCCTCCGCGTGGTATGCTACTGCGCGTCGGAAGACGCCTTTCGGATCACGCTGGGAGAGGCACGCCTCTAGGCATGGAAAGCACTTCGTGCGGATCGCTTCACACCACTCGGCCCCCTTCAGGAGGGTCGCTTCCCGACGGATACCCTGACCTCCCCGAACGCCCCGACAGGCCGGAAGAGGCCTGCGGTGTCGTCGCCGTCTACGCACCCGACGAGGACGTGGCGCGCCTGGCCTACTTCGGGCTGCACGCCCTGCAGCACCGCGGGCAGGAGAGTGCCGGTATCGCGGTGGGCGACGGCGAGACGGTCACCGTCATCAAGAACCTGGGGCTGGTCTCCAAGGTCTTCAGGGAGTCCGACCTCGATTCGCTCACCGGGCAGGTCGCCATCGGCCACAACCGCTACTCGACCACCGGCTCCTCGACCTCCTGGGAGAACGCCCAGCCGCACCTGTCCGCCATAGGCCACCAGGTCATCGCACTCGCGCACAACGGTAACCTGGTCAACACGAGCGAGTTGCGCGACGAACTCAAGGGCAACGGCGTGCGCTTCCGCTCGACCACCGACTCCGAGGTCATCGCCACGCTCGTCGGCCACTACACGCAGATACACGACTCGATCATGGCCGGCATCCGCGAGACGATGGGGCTCATCCGCGGCGCGTACGCGGTCGTGCTCACCACCGAGGAGGCCGTCTACGCCTTCCGCGACCCTTACGGGATAAGGCCGCTCGCCCTGGGGCAGCTGGACGGGGTCGGCTACGTCGTGGCCAGCGAGACATGCGCCCTCGACATCATGGGTGCTGCGTACGTGCGTGACGTCGAGCCCGGCGAGATGGTCAAGCTCTCGGAGAAGGGGCTGCGCAGCGAGCAAGCTGTCCCCGCCCGCAAGCCGAGTCTTTGCATGTTCGAGTGCATCTACTTCGCCCGTCCCGACAGCATGCTCTACGGCTGCACCCTCTACGAGGCGCGCCGCAGGATGGGCGGGACGCTGGCGCAGGAAGCGCCGGTGGAAGCCGACATGGTGATGGGCGTCCCGGACTCCGGCATCCCCGCGGCCATCGGCTACGCGCAGGAGAGAGGCATCCCTTACGGCGAAGGACTGCTCAAGAACCGCTATGTGGGCCGCACCTTCATCTCGCCCACGCAGTACCAGCGTCAGATGGGCATCCGCCTCAAACTCAACCCGCTACGCCACGCGATAGCCGACAAGCGCCTGGTGGTCACAGACGACTCCATCGTGCGTGGCAACACCTCTCGCCAACTCGTGCAACTGTTGCGCGAGGCGGGAGCTGCCGAGGTACACATGCGGATAACCTCGCCACCTGTGGTCTGGCCGTGTTTCTACGGCATCGACACCGACACCCAGGAGCAGCTGATCGCTTCCTCGCACACCGTCGAGCAGATCGCCGAGTCCATCGGGGCCGACTCGCTCTCCTATCTCTCGCTGGAGGCGATGGTGGATGCCACGGGGCGCAAGCGCGAGGACTTCTGTCTGGCATGCTTCGATGGGGAGTATCCGATAGAAATCCCGGACTCCGTGCGCCGGGGCAAGTTGGCGCTGGAGCCCTCGACGAAGCGGTAGGCGCTCAGCCGGGACTCTAGAGTGGCACCACCAGCGGGACGTCGTTCATCTGCGTGACGCTCACGGGCACCCCGTAGACGGATGCGATGTTGTCCGGCGTGACCACCTCGGACCCGCCACAGGCGTGAACCACGCCGTCGGCCAGGAACAGGAAGCCGTCCGCGAAGCGCAGGGCCAGGTTGATGTCGTGCATCACCGAGACCACGGCCACTCCCTCCTCTGCCGTGACCCGCTTGACCATCCCGAGCACGTCGAGCTGGTTGCGCAGGTCCAAGCTGGAGGTGGGCTCGTCCAGCAGCAACACTCGCGGCTCCTGTGCGAGCGCCCTGGCGATGGCAGTCTTCTGCAGCTCACCGCCGCTGAGTTCGTCCAGGAAGCGCAGCGCCAAGTGTTCCAGGCCGAGTTGCACGAGCACGCGCTCCACCACCTCGATGTCACGCTGTCCGATGTCCCACGAGATGTGGGGCTTGCGGCCGAGCAGGACCGCGTCGAAGACCGTGGTCCGCGTCGTCTCGGTCCTCTGTGGCACGTAGCCCAGGCGCTGTGCCACCTGGGTGCGGCTGAGTCTGCGCACGTCCTCCTCGTCGAGCAGGACGCTGCCCTGATGGGGCTTGAGTATGCTGTTGAGGCACTTGAGCAGCGTGGACTTCCCGGCCCCGTTGTTGCCCAGCACGGCCAAGAACTCGCCGGGCCGCACGCGGAAGCACACGTTCCTCAGGACGGGTTTGCTGTGATACTTGAACTCGACCTCGTTCACCGACAGGATCATGCCGACCTCCTTCCGATCAGCAGATACAAGAAGAGCGGTGCTCCGAGGAAGGAGGTGATGGCCCCCACGGGGAGCACGACGGGCGACATGACCGTCCGCGCGATGGTGTCCGACACCAACAGCAGCAGCGCTCCTGCCGCTCCGGCGGCAGGCAGCAGGAAGCGGTAGTCGTTGCCGAGCACCCGGCGCACCAGGTGCGGGCCCACCAGGCCTATGAAGCCGATGATGCCCAGGAACGCGACGGCCGCGGCGGTCACGAGCGAAGCCACGAACATGCCTCCGAGGCGTATCCTGTCGACATCGACTCCGAGCGAGTGGGCCGAGTCCGTTCCCGCCTCCAGTGCGTTGTAGTCCCAGCGGTGCCACAGGAAGTACGCACCACCCAGCACCGTGACAGCGGTCATGACCGCCAGGTCGCGCCAGGACGCTCGCCCTAGGTCGCCGAAGGTCCAGAAGAGCACGGCGGCCACCTGGGTGTCCTCGGCGAAGTACTGCAGCAGGACGGTGCCAGCGGAGAACAGCGAACCGAGCGCCACGCCGATGAGTATCATCACCTCGGGGGTCACGCCCTTGTACTTGGCGAACCCCACGACGGTGAGGGTGGCGAGCATCGCTCCGACGAACGCGAAGGCGGTCACGGAAACCGCATCGCCCACCTTGACCGCGTCTATCATGGCGCTCCCGGTGGCACCCGCCCCGAAACCGATGATGGCAAGCGCTGCGCCGAACGCCGCTCCCTGCGATATCCCCAGCGTGAAAGGGGAGGCCAGGGGGTTACGTAACACGTTCTGCATGACAGCGCCTGCCATCGCCAGTCCGGAGCCGGCTACCACAGCGGTCAACACGCGCGGCACGCGCACGTTCCAGATGATGATGTTGCTCGTGCCTTCGGTGGCGCCGAGCAGCGTGCGCACGACCTCGCTCGTGGACAGGTCCACAGAACCTGCCTGTA
>CAYWAF010000116.1:0-3921 GCA_964456355.1 uncultured Eubacteriales bacterium
GCGTTGTCGATGCCCGGCAGCTGCACGAGTATGGAGTCCGAGCCCTGCCTCTGGATCGAGGCCTCCGAGGCCCCGAGCCTGTCGACACGGTTGCGGACGATGAGTTCGGCACGCTCCATGACGTCGTCCGTCACGACCGTCTGGGTGGTCTCCTGTGCCGTGAGGATGACGGAGAGGCCGCCCTGGATGTCCAGGCCCTGCGTGATGGCGGTCTTGCCCTCACGGAGCACATACTCCTTGCCCTCCACCTTGAACCTCTTGCCATAGGAGAGCTGTGTCTCTGCCGTTAGGGTCTCGTCGTCGGAGGTGACCATCGCACCACCGGGAACCAACCACCAGTCCGTCAACTCATCGGCAGCAGTATCAGGACGGTTTTCGACGATGGCCGTGTCCGTGGCGGTGATGCTGGTATCCACCGGACCATACGCGCCCAGAGCCACAGGCTGGTCGTCGAGTTCCACCGTCTCGGTCTGGAGCTCCATCTCCTCATTGACCGTCTGGTACTCGAGATAGTCCGGGCCGTGCCATGGGATGAGTGCCCACCATGACAGCGCCACCAGCACGGCGATGATCGCCAGTGCAAGGATGTTCCGTTGCTTCGGATCCATTCCCTCGCCTTCCTTGATCCACTCAGAGGCCCCGGCGCCGCTGACGGAGACGAACCCGTCTTCTCGGGCGACCGACCTTCCTCACAAAACCGACCCGTCCACAGACGAACAGGCTGCCCTAGGCGCCCTCTTCGCCCTCTTCACCCTTGCGACGCCCGATGGCGTCCTTGTCGAAGACGACGACCGTGCCCTCGGCTATCTTCAACGAGACCGTCTTCTCCTCGACGGCTGTCACCTTGCCGTGCAGACCGCCTATCGTGACGACTTCGTCACCGGAGGCAAGGGACTCCATCAGCTCCTGCATCTTCTTCTGACGCTGACGCTGAGGGCGGACGATGAACATGTACATGAACGCGAAGAATCCGCCCAGGATGATAAACGGGGTCCAATCCATCAGCAGAGACCTTCCTCACGGGTGCACGGATGCACCTGATATCGTATCGGGACAAGAATCACAATCACCAATCATACACATAGACCCCGCGTCGCCATAGACCTATCTGTCCACTATGCCTTGTGGGCGCTTCAGTAGTCATCGGCGCCGGGACCGGACATCCACTCTTCGAGCAACCGGGCATAACGGCCCTCTGCGATCGCTTCACGTGCCTTCGCGGTGAGATCCAGCAGGAAGAAGAGGTTGTGGATGGAGAGGAGGATGGCTCCCAGCATCTCCTTGGTCACGAAAAGGTGGCGTATGTATGCCCGGGAGTAGGAGGTGCATGTAGGGCAAGCGCATTCCGGGTCGAGAGGGCCGAAGTCCTCGGAGTACTTCGCGTTCTTCAGGTTCATCCTGCCCGTGGAGGAGAACGCCGTGCCGGTGCGGGCCGTGCGGGTAGGAAGCACGCAGTCGAACATGTCCACGCCTGACGCGATCGCCTCGAGCATCGTGGTGGGGTTGCCCACGCCCATCAGATAGCGAGGCTTGTCCTGAGGCAGAGCGGCACACACAGGGCCCAGCGACTCGAGCATGAGGTCGTGCGGCTCCCCGACGGAATAACCGCCGATGCCGTAGCCCTCGAACCCGATCGCTACCGTGCGTCGTGCGCTCTCCGCTCTGAGGTCGGAGTGTATCCCCCCTTGCACTATCCCGAAAAGTGCCTGGTCGCCTCCTTCATGCGCCTGACGGCAACGCTCGGCCCAGATGGCACTCCGCTCGACTGCGGCAGCCACCTCGGCCTTGTCGGCAGAGTAGGGCGGACAGACATCGAGGACCATCGCGATGTCTGCTCCGAGCGCACGTTGCACGCGCATGTTGTCCTCAGGCGTCCAGAAGTGTTCGGAGCCATCGACTATGGAGCGGAAACGCACTCCCTCGTCTGATACGTCCAGCGTGTCAGCGAGCGAGAATATCTGGAAACCGCCGGAATCGGTGAGGACGGGACGGTCCCAGCCCATGAAGGCATGGAGTCCTCCCGCTTTCTCCACGATTTCATGACCGGGCCTCAAATAGAGGTGATAGGCGTTGGCAAGAAGCACCTGAGTGCCTATGTCTGCGAGTTGAGGGGCGGTGACTCCCTTCACCGTGGCCTTCGTGCCGACAGGCATGAAAACGGGAGTGCGAACAAGGCCGTGTGGGGTCTCGAAGACGCCACACCGGGCATCGGTCCGCTCATCGGATGACAGGACGGTGAAGTCGAAGAAAGACATGACGCGATTCTAGCAGGAGGGGCGCTGCGATATCCTGTTGTTCCCGAGAACCGCGGATGATGCCCGGGCGTCGAAAGAGTAGGCGGATGATGACAGCCGCACGCAAGCAGGACGAACAACGACTCATAGAGAGTGCGCAGAGCGGCGACATCGATGCTTTGGAGACGCTCCTGCGAGCCCATGCCGATGCCATCTACGCACATGCTCTCAGGTTCTTCGGAGAGAGTGCTTCCGCCGAGGACGTCCTCCAGGAGGTGTTCTTGAAGGTATACAGGTCCATAGACGGCTATAACGGCCAGGCAGCCTTCTCCACCTGGCTCTTCCGTGTGACCCGCAACACGTGCCTCGACATGGTGCGGGCCGGGAAGAGGCGTCCTGTGCCTGTCGACCCGGTGGACCTGGCTGCCGGTGTGACACCAGACCACTCGCAGGGCGTCATCGACATGGTGACCCTGGAGAAGGCCATACGGGCGTTACAGCCTGAGGACCGTGAGGCTCTGGGAGCAGTCACCTTGTTCGGCCTTTCCTACGAGCAGGCCGCTGAGACGCTGGGAGTCCCTGCCGGCACCGTGAAGTCCCGCGTCTTCCGCGCAAGGCGCACCCTCGTCAACCTCCTAGGCGGGAAAGGAGGCGGAAGATGAGCAAGCAAGAGTGCCTCGATGCACAACGTGTCGTCTCGGAGACCTATGACGGCGCGAGCGTGGAGCCCGCAGAGATCCAGCGTGCGCGCACCCATTGCGAGGAGTGTGAGGAGTGCGCCGCCTTCGTGTCCACTCTGGCTGTCATACGACGCATCCCCGCCCCCTCCGCTCCACAGTCTGCAGTGGAGACCGCACTGGCAGCTGTGCGTCAGCAGAAAGAGGCCGATGATGAAGCGACGGCGCGCGACGCCGCCAAGACCTCTGAGGAAGATGCCTCATCGCCGACGCAGGTCACGGATGGCACCCCCCCGGTGTCACCGCTCCGAGGCCCATGGCCGAAGTGGACGGCATACGCAGGCTGGGCGGCAGCTGCAGCAGCAGTCCTCCTTGTGGCAGGAATTGTGACCATCCAGGGAGTCCTGTTCATAGTCGGTGGAGGGTCCGCGGAAGACGGCGGTCGTGTCTTGACTGAGAGCGCGCCACAAGCATCGCAGAACAGGGAGATGATGGGCGATGTGGCCGGCATCGACTCACCCGCAAGCGCAGCGAAGTACGTGACCGTGGACGGATGGGTCTACGAATACTCCGGCCCGTCCCATGCCCTGCGCTCCAACCTCACCACTCATTCGACGACGTTGACGTCCTTAGACACGGAGGACGCACCCCGCACGCTCACCGTATACACCTCCACTCGTCCGGGTATCGTGCTGATAGACGACGATGGTGAGCTGATGGAGTTCACCCTGGTCACACGCAGCATGCAGGGAGGCACCTACGCCATGAAATCACGTGCGATCACAGCATACGGTCAGTGGCCTGCCCTTCCCGACGGCATGCCCGAGCCAGCGAGTCCGGACGGCTTCCCCGAGTTCGAGCCCCTGGGAGTCAACAGCGACGGCGTGGAGACTTACGTCCCCAGAGGCAGCAGCGGACAAGGCGGCTTCGCCATCCCGCCCGGGACCGACCCCAGCGACCCTGCAGCCGGCAACCCCAACTGGACCTGGTGGGCTCCCATCGACTGACCG
>CAYWAF010000117.1:0-3920 GCA_964456355.1 uncultured Eubacteriales bacterium
CCTCAGGGTCTCCCGGAGGGACCAAGAGCCCCCTCTCGTCCTCTCCTATCAGCACAGGGATGTTGCCGAGGTCACTCCCTATGACGGGCCTGGCACATGCGAGCGCTTCGGCCATGGAGTTGCCGAACGTCTCCGACCAGAGAGAAGGCATGAGAAGCGCTCTGCTGTCGGAGAGCAGTTCCCGCAAGGCGGGAAGGTCCAAGAGTCCTGCGAGGCGCACGTTGGAGGCACCGATCTCCCTTGCAAGTCCTTCCAAGCGCTCGAGCTCCGGTCCTTCGCCAGCGACCACCAGCTCTACCTCCGGAAAGAGAGCCGCTGCTCTGATAGCCACATCGACTCCTTTGTTGGGATAAAGTCTCCCGACGACGACGAAGCGCGGCCTTCCCTCTGCATCCATTCCGCGCAGCGGTCTCCACACATCCGTCGCCACCTGGTTCGGCAGGATCCTCAAGCACTCGGGGTCTATCCCCCCCCCTGCGCCAGCTTCTTCGCGGCATCGTCGTTGAGTGCAAGCAGCAGTTCGGGTATCTCGTAGACGTGTCTCGCTTTGTGTAGATAACCCTCGCACATCGCTAGAGCGGAGGCGGCGAAGGAGTCTTTCACGCATCTGCCGAGAAGTGCATGGTAGTACTTGCCACCGAAACATCGCGTGCAAGTCTCGCCGTCGCGAACGAGAAAGGTGTTCGGGCATATCGCCTGGAAGTCGGAGAGGAGACTCACCACCGGGACGCCCTTGCTTCGGAGCTCCAGAAGGACCGAGTGCGAGAGATGGTGCTCCCACGTGTTGACCAGTACCACGTCCGGCTCGAACTCCTGGAGGACCGCCGCCAAGCCGCGCCTGGCCGGTCTTGAATACAAGAAGTCGATCGCGATACGTACGCCATCTGCATCGAAGCGTACGTGACTCATATCGCGATAGGGCGGGAAGTGCCGCTCGAAACGCGCTGGCCTGTTGTCGGGATGCGCCGTGACGAAGACCTCGACCTGGTGCCCGTGCCGCTCCAGAACGTCCTTGATGCCGAAGAGTTTGCGTTCGGCGCCACCGACCAACGTCCATACCCAGTGGATGATGAGAACGCGAAGGTGAGAGGATGCCACTCTCTGGTCTTCGGACATCTGATCCTCAGTCGGTCACGGAGGCACGTCGATTGTCCAGGTACTCGGCGAGGAGAGCCATCAGTATCCCGAGGAAAAGCCCGCCTATCAGAGCGAAGACGGCCGTCTTCATCAAAGACGAGCCCGCGGAGCTCTCGAGCGGGTCCGCGTAGTCGATCACCATGGCCGGGTCCTGCTGCACCGCAGCGGCAAGGGTCATGCGGTCCGCAAGATGAAGTATCTCCTCGTAGGCCTCGTCTCCCAACGTGATGTCCGAAGCGTCGGCAGCTTCGATGTCGTTTGGCATGTCGATGAAGTGCACGCGCTTCTCTGCTTCTTCTGCGATTGCGTATGCGGCTTCTATGGCTTCGTCCAGGCGCTTCTCCTGGATGTCCCTGGAGACCTCCACGTAAGCATCGGCATACGCATTGACCACACTCACGCTCAAGTCTGCATCTTCATTCGCATAGCGGAACTCGATCGTGTTGTCAGACACATCCGGAACGGCCTCTATGTGGGCGAGTATCTCGTCCTCGCCGACACCGGACTCTCGGGCTGCGACAGCAGCCATCTCTTCAGTCACGGCCAAAGCGGCTCGCGTGGCGAAATCACGATCGGAATGCTTGGCGACCCCTACAGGAAGAATCTTGGTGACTTCGTCCGGCAGCCCATCGACGAGGAGGACCGTGGCTGAAGCAGAGTGCTTGACCCCCTGGCGCCCGGCCATGGCCACTGCGACTACCGGGACTATCACAGCGGTCACAGCTATGACCAACCATCTCCGGCGCAATACTGCGATGAAATCGCTCATCGAGTGACGTCCTCCAGTCAGATCGGGGTCGACGCGGCATCATTCTAACGTAGATGCGACTCCCCTGCCGTGAGGGACGGATGCTCAGTAGGCCCCTCGACCCGCCAGAACAGCCGGTATGGTCCGCAGGATGAGCGAGATGTCGAAGACCAGCGACCAGTTCTCGATGTAGAAGATGTCGAGGCGCACCATCTCGTCGAAACTGAGGTCCGAGCGACCCGATACCTGCCAGAGCCCCGTCATCCCCGGCTTGACCTCCATGCGGCGCCAGTGCCTCTCGGCATACTGCTCCGTCTCGACCGGGAGCGGCGGCCGCGGGCCCACGAGACTCATCTCGCCCTTGAGCACGTTGATCAGCTGCGGGAACTCGTCCAGGGAGAACTTACGCATGAACCTGCCGACCTTCGTGATGCGAGGGTCGTCGCGTATCTTGAAGATGGGGCCGTCGGCCTCGTTGACCTCGGCAAGCTGATGTCGGCGGGAATCCGCATCCTGCACCATCGAACGGAACTTGTACATCCCGAAGCGCTTGCCGCCTCTCCCGACCCGCTCTTGCACGTAGAAGACGGGGCCCTTGCTGGTCACTTTGATGGCGATGGCCAGGGCTATCCAGAGCGGCATCCCGACCATGATGAGGAGAAACGAGACCACGATGTCGAAGAGTCGCTTGAGGACTCGATTGACACCGGTGAAGCCGAGCCGCTTTATCGTGATCAGCGGGACACCTGCTACTTCTCGAACGAAGACGCGGGTGGTGAGCACTTCGAACAGTCCCGACGAGATGTGCACGCGCACGGGGGTATGGCCGAGGTCGGATATCATGCCTGCGATGACGTCATGGTCGAAGGCGGAAGAGGCGATAACAACCGCATCGATGCCTTCGGAGGAGACGGCTTCCAGTATGTCCGTCGCGGGACCGAGACAGGGAGCGCCTGCGGCGCACAGGTCATCTTCACAACTGCCATCGGCAGAAGAGAGGCAGCCCACCGGGGCCAGGCCGTGAGCATGCGTTTTATGTAGCGCTGAAACGATCCTCAGAGCCTCCGCGTTGGTCCCGATGATGAGAGTGCGGTATTGCATGCGACCTCGCCCTCTCATGTATGCGAGGACGCGCTGTATGAGAAGTCGACCGCAGAACACGAGCCCCACCGACAACAACCACGTCACCAAGAGCCACCAACGTGACAGACCGGGGAGTTTGACTGCGAAAGTCAGGACGATGACTCCGACGAGACCGAGGGCCAGCGCTCTGGCGATACGGGAGATCTCGGCGAAGTTCCAGGAGAGTCTGTCGAGGTCGTAAAGTCCTTCGAGCAGAAGGAAGAAGAGCCAGAAGAAGGCGACGGCCAGGGCGAGCTGCCAATAGCGGAGGTCGATGTCGACCTGGATCGCCACGGGCACTCCCAGGGTGCCAAAGCGCAACCATGCCGCGACGAGACCGGCCACCATCATGGCGACCAGGTCACTCGCGACTAGCACTCCGATGATGCGGCGGTCCAACTGCCGTTCCTTCCTCCCTGGAAGTTCGGCTCATTCTACCGTGACAAGAGGCCCGGAGCGCACTTCCGGGCTATGCTTCGATGTGATGAGACGGATCAGAGCTCGACCTGCTCGTAGACTGCAAGAGTCTTGTCCACCACCGCGTCCCAATCGTACTCGCGCAGGGCATCTTTGCGTGCCCGCTCGGCCTCTATCTTCATCTCGTCTGCATCCTTGAGACATCCTTCCAGTTGTTGAGTGAGCGAGGACACGTCGGATGCTTCGAAGTAACGGCCATGGTCGCCGAGGGCTTCTACGTTCTGCGGGATGTCACTGGCGAGGACCGGCGTGCCATACGCTTGCGCCTCCAACAACGCGATCGGATAACCCTCGAGGTCGGACGGAAGCACAAAAAGAGCCGCATGCCTGAAGAGAGCGGCCAGACGCTGCCCGTAGACATAACCCGGGAATATGACGCCCTCCGACTCGGAAGAACGTATCTCGGCGACGTATTCGTCCGTGAAACTGGCATCGC
>CAYWAF010000118.1:0-3896 GCA_964456355.1 uncultured Eubacteriales bacterium
CGCTCCAACTCGACTTCGTCCTGGCGCAGATCGGTGATCCCGTCCCCGTCGAAGTCCGTGTCGACATCGCCCCACGATGTGTCAGAGGACCTCACGTCACCGAGCGTCCGTTGGGCGGCCCCCGCCCCCTCACCGGAGGTCTGTGGTTCCATCGTGCCGGTGTCATCGGCCCAGTCGCCCAGGTCCACGTGTCTGTGAGAATTAACGGGGGTCGTCGTGGACGGCCGGGAGACAGGCGAGGGAGATGGCCTCTCTTGTCTTACGCCGAGGTCCATGCTCTGCTGACCTTGAGGGGTCGGTGGTGCGCCCGCCCACTCGAAATCATCGGGAAGCTCGGAGGGTACGTCTTCCGGGACACCGGGAGGGGCATACTCGAGCAGACCGCCCGTCACGGGCTGTTCGACCTGTCCGGGAGTCGGCACTTCCCCTTCCGCTTCTTTCTCCTTCCGCATCTGCGCTGCAGTCAGAGGAGAGACGGCGCGCATGGGCTGTGTGGCTCCCATCAGGTCGACATCGTGTTGCGGGACAATGGTCTCCATCACGCCGAGCATGGTGGCGACCCCGGAGGCGTTGTCGTTGGCTCCGTCGGTCGCGTGCATGAACAGCTCCCTATGGACGTCGATGAGGAGTGGCACGACGAGATAGGCCGAGACCGCCATGGTCACATACCACGTCCAGGGGTCCCAGGCATCGGTGAACGGCAGAGCCGACAGGAGGATGAAGACGGGGACGAGCACGGTGAGCCATTTCATCAGTCCGAAGGTGAGCGAGAAGTTCTTGACCATGCTTGGGGAGAAGGCGAGCGACGCCTTGGCCGAATCGTAATGGGCCACGATGACGACCCGTTTGAGTTTCTCGCCGCGACGGGCCTTGGGCACGTGACGGGCGATGATGTTCTGGCTCGGACCCTTCGGCATCAGGTTCGACAGTCCCCAACGCGTGTCGAGGTCCGAGAACATCACGAACGCCGTGAGGGCCGAGACCGCGAAGGCCGGCCAGATGAGGAACGGCCAGCCGGAAGCCACTGCTGCACCTACCGTGAGCAGGTGGTAGAGGACGAAGGCCCACGAGTACGTCCTAGGGCAGACGAACTCCTGGCGCTCGGTCTCCAGTCCATGGAGGCGCATGACCTCCTCGATGTAGTCTGCCGCTTCGGCCTCGGCGTCCGTGGTCGCCGGACGCGGTCCGATGCCGTCGGCCAACTCACGCACGTACTGGAACGCTTCTGACATGCGTCCTCCTCGTGGCGGTAGACAGTGGTCCGGAGGTGCCTGTCCGCAGGCACTACCCGACTATCATAATCTACCCCAGCGCGAGAACGTGCACGAGAAGCGAACCGTCCGGCTGCTGCTCGCGTCATAATGAGTGAAGCCCCCTGATGAGGAGAAGCCATGAGAAGGTCCATCGCACTCGCTGCAGCCGTGACACTCGCTCTCGTCTCGTCGGCAGGCTGCGCCACCTCCGTCGTCACACCCACGGTGGTCGCCGCATCCGGTGCGCCCGCAGCAGGCGACCCCTCGGCTCTACCCGACGAAGACCTGGTCGCTGCAGTCAACGGCTTCGGCCTGGACCTGTTGAAGGAGACAGCCGCCGAAGGCGAGAACACCGTCCTCTCCCCCTTCTCCGTGGCGACGGCCCTCTCCATGACACACGTCGGAGCACGCGGTACGACGGCAAAGGAGATAGCCGAGGTCCTGCATGTCTCCGGGATGGATGACGAGAGACTCCACGCCTCATGGGCAGACTTGATCGCGTCGAGCGCGACCGAGGACGAGACCGTTTTCCGCACGGCCGACTCGCTCTGGACCGACGAAGATGTCTCTTTCGAGGAGCCGTTCCTGGATGTGAACCACGACGATTTCGGTGTCGAGATACGCACGCTCGACCTTCAAGCACCCGGAGCAGCCGACGAGGTCAACGCCTGGGTGGACGATGCGACCGAAGGGCTGATCCCCGAGATAGTCACCCAGGACCAGATCGAGGGCTCCGTCCTCGAACTCGTGAACGCCGTCTACTTCCTGGGCGAGTGGGAGATGCCGTTCGAAGCGGAGAGCACCTTCGACGAGTCGTTCACGCTGACCGATGGGGAGGACGTGGATGTCCCCATGATGCATGCGATGGAGCCCTGGCCGTATACGGAGAGCGCAGAGTACCAGGCCGTCCGCATGGCCTACAAGGGCGGGACGCACGCAGCGTACGTCATCGTGCCGAAGGAAGACTCGGCTTGGGAGATGCTCGACGGTATGGATGCCGAGTGGTTCCGGACGCTGCGGGACGAGGTGGAGGAACAGGACGGGTCGGTGACCATCCCCGTCTTCGAACTGGAGTGGGGAGAAGACCTCGCCGGTCCGCTCAAGCGCATGGGCATGGCCTCGGCGTTCACTGCAGATGCGGACTTCAGCGGCATCAGTCGGCAAGCAGTCGAGACGTATGACTCCCTGTTCATCAGCCACGTACTCCACAAGACGTACCTGCGCGTGGACGAGAAGGGTACAGAGGCGGCCGCAGCCACATCGGTCGGGATCGCCGGGAGTGCGGCACCTGCCGCCGAGCCCTTCGAGTTACGCGCCGACAAGCCCTTCGTCTTCGTGCTGACGGACGAGCGCAGCGGCACACTGCTGTTCCTCGGTGTGATAGCCGACCCGCGGTGACGTGTCGGGTCGACAGCACAGTGCGTGAGGATGCCGGCGGCTATCCGCCCATCTCCGGCATGCCGTCTGCGTGGCACCCGAAACACTGGTTCATGCGGTAGTTCGCATGCTCCTCGACGACCTCGGGATCGTCACTGTGACAGATGCACCCCGGTATCTCGACCGCCAGTGGACTGTCGGGGTCCGGCGGCGGCACCTCGCCGGTGGTGACCGTGGAGCCCATGTCGCCGTGACCGGGACCGCTCTCACTGGTCGCCGCCCCTCCATCCTCGACAGACACAGGAGCCTGTGGGGTGCCGAGGAGGAAGAAGGCCAGGAGCAACGCAAGCACCACCGCGACGACGGAGAGCCCTATGACCATCATGCTGCTCTTCATCTCTGAAGTTCCTTATTCCGAGAGGCTTCGTCAGCCATGGATGAGCGAGGGCAGGCAGCGGGTGCACACCCACTCGCTGCGACCCTTCTGACGGACCGGCATCAACGGCGCATGGTCCTCGTCGACCCCGCAGTTGAAGCAGACCTGCGGGATGTAGGTCTTCTGCTTCTCGGCGACGATGGGCGCTGCGGCCTCATGGTCGAAGGGGACAGCTTCGCGCTCCTCGATGGTGAGCGCTCCCGTGGGGCAGACGC
Source organism: uncultured Eubacteriales bacterium (assembly GCA_964456355.1). Classification (GTDB taxonomy): domain Bacteria; phylum Actinomycetota; class Coriobacteriia; order Anaerosomatales; family CAYWAF01; genus CAYWAF01. Next base: position 3,282 of record CAYWAF010000118.1, read on the forward strand.
CCAGACAGAAGCCGGCACCGTCGCAGAGTTCTTCGCGGACGACCCTGGCTTTGCCGTTCACCATCTCTATGGCGCCTTCGGCACAAGGGCTGATGCACTGTCCGCACCCGTTGCACAACTCCTCGTCTATCCGGACTATCTGTCGCATCACCGTAGCGCCCATCTGTCACGCACTCCCTTTCGTTTCCTCGGACATGCGCTGCTCGGCCTCGCGACGGTAGCGCCTGCCCTCGATCATGTGCTTGATCCCTTTGATCGCATATCCGTGCCTCCAAGAGCGGGGCCCTGCATATCTCATCACTTCCAGCATGTACGCGCGCATCTGCGGACTGTAGCAGTGGGTGTCGCAGTAGTTGCAGAACGGCTTGGGGTCCTTAGGACAGAGCGCCCTGCGGCGTTCGGCATAACGGAGGAGAGCCGCACACTCATCGCAGACCACCGGGGCCTTGCGCCCGTATACCCCCATCTGCACGCCGATGCTGTCGAGAGGATGTTTCTCGGCAGAGAGATGGTTCCCTTTGCAATAGATCACGCAGAAGTCCCCCAGCAGCTTCGTGTCCTCCCTGACCTGCTTGTCCAGCATCGCTTTTCTCAGGCGCTCGTCTGATGTCACTC
>CAYWAF010000119.1:0-3804 GCA_964456355.1 uncultured Eubacteriales bacterium
ATGAGGTCGTTGTCGGCGAACTTGACGCCGGCGCGCTCGTCGCGGTCGTCGATCACGACCTCCACGCCTGCATCGGCAAGACCGTTCCAGATGCGCTCGGCCACGCTGAAGACCTCGTCCTCGAGCCCCAGCGGGATGACGGCGACCTCCAGCGGGGCGACGCTCATCGGCCAGACGATGCCGCTCTCGTCATTGTGCTGTTCGATCACGGCGGCAAGCGAGCGCGACACACCCACGCCGTAGCAGCCCATGATGAAGGGGCGCTCCGTCCCGTCCTCGTCCGTGAAGGTGGCGCCCATCGCCTCGGAGTACTTCGTCCCCAACTGGAAGACCTGGCTCACCTCGATGCCGCGAGCGCCCTGGAGCGTCTTCCCGCACTCGGGGCATACATCGCCGGGCTGTGCGAAGATGAGGTCGGCCCACTCGTCGACCTCGAAGTCGCGTCCCGGCTTCGCTCCCACCAGGTGGTAGTCGGCCTCGTTGGCCCCGACCACCCAGGAGACCTCGCCTTCCAGGGAGCGGTCGGCTATCACCGTGGTGCTCTCGGGAGGCGAGACCGGCCCGAGCGAGCCCTTGGGTATCCCGAACTTCTCGAACTCGTCCTCATCCAGCAGTTGCACGCTACCGGCGACGTGTTCGGCCTTCACGGGGTTGAGTTCCCTGTCGCCTGGGATGCAGAACAAGATGAGCCGCTCGTCCTCGCTCTTTGCGGCCATCGTCTTGACCGTCGCAGACTCCGGCACGCCTAAGAACTCGCTCACCTCGGCGATCGAGCCGATGCCGGGCGTGTGCACCTTCTCCATCTCGTGCTCCTCGCCCGAAGGTGTGCGCTTCACGACGGCAGGGGCGGCCTCCACGTTGGCAGCCCAGCCGCATTCGCAGTAGACGAGCGCTGCCTCGCCGCTTTCGGCGAGCGCCATGAACTCGGTCGTGACCGAGCCGCCTATCTGACCGGACTCGGCCACCACGGGCCGGTAGTCGAGGTCCAGCCGCTCGCATATCCGCCCGTAGGCACGAGACTGCGCCTCGTAGTGCTTCTGGAGCGATTCCTGCGTGGCGTGGAAGGAGTAGGCGTCCTTCATGATGAACTCGCGCCCGCGCAAAAGTCCGAAGCGCGGACGGACCTCGTCGCGGAACTTCACCTGTATCTGGTAGAGGGAGACCGGCAGTTGCTTGTATGAGCGAAGTTCGTTGCGCACGGTGGCGGTGATTATCTCCTCGTGAGTGGGGCCGAGGCAGAACTCCCTGCCGTGCCGGTCCTTCAAGCGCATGAGTTCGGGACCGTACTTGTCCCAGCGGCCCGACTCGTACCACAGTTCGGCGGGTTGGACGGCCGGCATCATCATCTCCTGGCAGCCGATTGCATCCATCTCCTCGCGCACGATCTGCTCGACCTTGTGCAGCGCACGCCATCCCAGGGGCAGGAAGGTGTAGATGCCTGCTGCCGCCTTGCGTATCATCCCCGCACGCAGGAGCAGCCGGTGAGAGGCGATCTCGGCGTCGGCAGGGTCTTCTTTGAGAGTGGGGGCGTACAACTCGCTCATGCGCAAAGCGACTCTCATGCGTGGCGTCTCCTCGTCTTCTCGGTCCTCATGGCGGGCGCAGACATCATCGTCATCTGTGGGCTCCGGCTCGATACGTCCTCAGCCGATTCCCGTGTCGTCAGGATGGTAGGTGTGTAGCAGCGTGTTGCTGCCGGTGGCGATGCTCAAGACGAGGCGCGCGACTATGTCGTGCAATATCACCGTCGTCTTGTTGCCCTGCTCGATGAAGATCTCTTTGAGCCGCGGCTTGACCTCGGGGTTGCCGGTGACCTCGATTATCATGTCGATCTCTTCGCCACGTGCCGCCAGCTCGTCCACGCTCTGCGTGAAGAAGACGTCGTAGCGCTTCGCGAGTTGTGCACCCGGAGCCTCGGGGTCCAGGTCGCATACGCCGACCAGTTCTATGTAGGGTATCTCGAGCAGGTTCTCTATGAGTGGCGTTCCCGTGCGTCCTGCTCCGATGACCGCCATCCTCACTTTGTCCGTGTCCGACATGCGTCCTCCCTCACCAGACCGATATCGCCTAGAGGAAGGATAGCGCAAGGGAGGGCGAAAAGGGTCCTAGAGTTCGGACTCCAAGCGGTCGATCTCCTCGAGCAGTGCGGTCACGATGTCAGCCTCGGCGACCTTGCGGAGCGGTTCGCCCTTGGCGAAGATGAGTCCGACGCCTTTCCCGGCAGCCACACCGATGTCGGCCTCGCGTGCCTCGCCCGGACCGTTGACCACGCAGCCCATGACGGCGACCTTTATCGGAGTCCTGCGCTTCTCCAGGACGGTAGCGATCTCCTCGGCGATCGGGACGAGATCGATCTCGCAGCGTCCGCAGGTGGGACAACTGACCAACTCCGACGTCCTACGACGGATGTCGAGAGCAGCCAGGATGCGCCAGGCCACGGCCACCTCCTCGACAGGGTCTGCGGTCAGCGAGACACGCAGGGTGTCACCGATGCCTTCGGCGAGCAGGATGCCTATCCCCACACTGGACTTCACGGTCCCGACCTGCAGCGTCCCGCTCTCGGTCACTCCCACGTGCAACGGGTACGGGATCTCGTCTGCCAGGCGACGATAGGCCGCGACCGTCTCCAGTACGCTGGAGGCCTTGGCGGAGACCACGATGTCTTCGAAGCCGCGCGCCTCGAAGTGCTCGCAGAACGCGATGGCACTGGCAGCGAGTTTCTCGTTGAGTGGCAGGTCGGTGTCGCGGTACTCGTCAGCAAGCGAACCGGCGTTGACACCTATCCGTATCGGGATGTTCGCCTCCCCCGCCGCCTCTATCACGGCATCCACTTTCGAAAGCGAGCCGATGTTGCCCGGGTTGATGCGGAGCTTGGTCGCACCGCGTTTCGCTGCCTGGATGGCGAGCCGGTGGTCGAAGTGGATGTCGGCCACCACGGGAAGTGGAGACTCAGCGGCGATCGCCTCGAAGGCATCGAGTGCGTCTGCGCGAGGCACGGCCACGCGGACGATCTCGCAACCGGCCTCGGCCAGGCGCAGTATCTGGGCCAGGGTCGCCTCGGTATCACGGGTGTCGGTGGAGGTCATCGACTGGACGGCTATGGGTGCATCGCCGCCTATGGTGACGTCACCGACGCGGACGGGTCGCGTCTTGCGCCTCTCGATCAACGTCTTCCCTCCTCGATGCCTGAAGTCACCCGTTTGCCGCACGCATGTCTTCTGTCATGCATGCCACTACCACTTCACGTTGAAGGCCGCGCGCCCTCTCCTAGAAGTAGCGGATGATGTCAGCGTACATGACGTAGCCGATGAAGGTGAACAGCAGCAGCGCTCCGGCCAGACTCATGCCCAGCGCCATCGAACGCTGCAGCGGTCGCCCGCGCAACTTCTCGATTATCTCGATGAGTATCTTGCCGCCGTCCAGCGGTGGTATCGGCAGGATGTTCATCGCACCGAGCGAGAGGGAGAGGAGCGCCACCAGCCACGCGTAGTCCAGCGGTCCGTTCTTGACGGCCTCGGCCGCCTCGATGCTTATCCCGACGACCCCGCGGGCGCCTTCCATGGCCTGCCGGAACGTCTCCGGGTTGAAGAACGAGATTATCGCAACGAAGACCAGCCCTATCCACGTGATGCTCTCGAAGAGGGCCTCGAACACCCCCATGTCCACGTGTTCCAGGCTCGCCTGTACGCCCAGGTATGCCGTGCCGGCCTCGGACTCTCCCAAGACGACCGTGACCTCGTGCTCCACATCGTCGCGGAGGTAGCCCACCGTCACGGTGTCGCCGGGCTCGTGTGCGGCTATCGC
>CAYWAF010000120.1:0-3773 GCA_964456355.1 uncultured Eubacteriales bacterium
AACTGAGACTGATAACCGAGGTCAGTCACTTCATCGCAGAGATCGCCAACGTCTCTCCCGACCCTCATCAGCCGTACGTGGGCGCCTCGGTCTTCGCGCACAAGGGCGGCGTGCACGCCTCTGCCGCAGCAAGACTGCCTGAGGCCTACGAGCACATAGACCCGACCGCCGTGGGCAACCTCGCGCGTGTCGTGGTGAGCGAGATGGCGGGACGCGCCTCTCTAACCATGAAGGCCAAGGAGATGGGCATCGACCTGACAGGCGATCCCGAGACGGTGGCGGCCGTACTCGACTCGATAAAGGAGTTGGAACATCGCGGGTACTCCTTCGAGGCCGCCGATGCCTCGCTCGAGATCATGTTGCGCAAGCGCCTCGGGACCTACGAGCCCTTCTTCCGCCTCGAGTCCTTCCGCGCCATCATGGAGAAGCGCGAGGACGGCAAGGTGATGACCGAGGCCACCATCAAAGTGCACGTCAAAGGCGAGCGCTTCGTAGCCACCGCTGAAGGCAACGGTCCTGTGAACGCCCTGGACAACGCGTTGCGCCTGGCGATAGGGAAGTTCTATCCCGACCTCGACGCCATCGCGCTCACGGACTTCAAGGTGCGGGTGCTCGACGAGAAGAAGGGCACCGCTGCCGTGACCCGGGTCCTCATCGAGTCCACCGACCGCGAGAAGAGTTGGGGCACGGTGGGGGTCTCGGAGAACATCATCGAGGCGTCCTGGGAAGCGCTCGTCGACTCCATCGAATACGGTCTTTCTCATCCCAGGCAGGAGAACACCTGACGGGTATGGAAGTGAATCTGCGAGGAGATGCCGTCGGACAGGACAGGGGAGCGGCATGCGTCTCGTGCGCGTCATCAGTGATGGCGACTGCCGGTACGGACTCGCAGACGACACGACAGTGACTTTCATATCCGAGGAACCGTTCGCCGCGTGGGAGCCCGAAGGGACGGTCGGCCTGAAACATGCCGAGCTGCTCAACCCTGTCGTGCCCACCAAGATCGTGTGCGTGGGGCTGAACTATCGTGGTCACGCTGAAGAGCTGGGGATACCCATACCCGAAGAGCCGGTCATCTTCCTCAAGCCCCCCACCTCGGTCAACGGACCGGAGTCCGTCATCCGCATCCCCCCGGATGTGGGTCGCGTGGACTACGAGGCGGAGTTGGCGGCGGTGATAGGCCGTCGCACCCATCAGGCGAGCCGCGAGGAGGCACGCGCCAACATCCTCGGCTTCACATGCGCCAACGACGTGACCGCGCGTGACATCCAGGAACGCGACGGTCAATGGACGCGCGCGAAGAGCTTCGATGGCTTCTGTCCGCTCGGGCCATGGGTGGAGACCGACGTCGATCCCACCGACCTCGCCATCGAGTGTCGCGTGAACGGTGAGGTGAGGCAGTCCGCACGGACCTCGGACATGATCTTCGACGTCTACGACCTGGTCGCGTTCGTGTCGAGCGTGATGACGCTCGTTCCCGGTGACGTCGTGCTGACCGGCACTCCTTCTGGGATAGGCCCTCTCTCTCCTGGTGACACTGTGGAGGTCGAGGTCGGAGGGATAGGGACGCTGCGCAACTTCGTGGAGTGACTTCCCGTCCACACCATGTCACGAACGATGTCGCGTGATCCGAGACGCTCTCAGGGGCGCTCCAGCCCTCTCCAGTGCTTGCGCACGACCATCATCAACTCGTTGTCCGGATCTTCGTCGTGGCTGTCCGCATCCGGCCCGTGCACGAGATCGAACTCGTCGATCTCATCGAGAGGTCCCCAATCGGGCGTCCATACCCAATACGAATGACTCCAGCCATGCTCCTCGAAGAGCGTCATCTCGTCGTCGAGGTAGGTGGCAGCACCGGGCCGCCAGCGTATCGTCCCGAACTCGTTGATGACGACGGGTGTCGAGTGAGCGGTCTCGAACCCATCGACCGTCTCCAGGAGTCCCACGAGCCACGAGCGGTCGAAGATCTCGGTCTCGCCGTCTTGGTCCGAGTCCATCGTGCCCGGGTACGTGATGCCTCCCGGCTCTTCTGCGTGCGTGTAGTCGTGCGGCTCGTATTGGTGGACCGCTACGACCACACGGGAGACGTCAGGGAGCTTCAAGTAGGGAATCCAGTCGACCGAGCTGTACGACATACCCTCGACGAGTATGGGTGTGTCCGGGTCCACCTCTCGGATAGCTGCAGCGATCCGCGGATGCAGGCGGTTCCAGTCGGCGAGGGCCCCGGCATACTCTGCGTAGAAGACGTCGGGGTCCCACTCGTCGGCGACCACGTCGTTGGCGTTCGGTTCCACCATGAGGTCGTAGCCCACCACCACGGGATGGTCACGATAGCGCTCAGCGGTGTAACGCCACATCTCGACCCATGCGTCCTGTGCTCCGGCATCGCTCCACACGCTCTCGTCGAGGTCTTCTTCTTCGAACCAGTCACCGGCTTCCTCACGGTTGAAGGTCAGCTCGTTGCGACCGGGTCCGGTGCGCAACGCTATCGTCGCCCACATGCCGGCTCTCCCTATCATCTCGAGCTGCTCATCCAGATGGGCCACGGCTGCAGGATCCGGCTCGAAAGGACGCTTCTCGGTAAAGAGCCCCGGGTAGGAGATGTTGACGTAGTTCGCGCCCGCAGCCGCCAAGGCATCGTAGTCGGCTTGCGAGTAAGGTGGGCCTATGGGTCCCGGGCCGAAGAACTCGGCACCGTCGAGCTCGAGGTTCACTCGCTTGTTCCAGACGTTGGCGCCACGCAGTGCCGAGTCAGCGGTCCACAGGTCCCAGGGGTCGACCGTGCCAGAAGTTGTCTGCGACGACTCATCGGTCGCAGAAGGAGGTCGCACCTGCCTCCCTGGGAGCGAGCATGCCGCTGCTCCGAGGAGAGCGACCGTGCACGTTGCGACGAGGAATACAGAGCTAAGCGTCATGTGTTCCAGGTGAGGTGGAAGACCAGGGGGTCTGCCTTTATGATGCCGGCGCCCCACGACTCTTCCTCGATCTTGAGGTTCTTGGCACCGGCCCGTTCGATGGCCTCCTCTCCGAAACCGGCGAAGCGCGGGGCGGCATAGGAAACCTCGAGCCCATGGATGGTTATCCTCGCCTTCACGCCGGAGGAGGCCTGCTCCAACACTTCTGTCTCGCAGGTCACGTTCGTATACAGCGCTTCGAGCATGCTGCCGGAGCGCTTGAAGGTGGCCACAGGAGAGGCGATCTTCAGGAAGGCGCTGTATATCCCGGAGAGCCCGACGCTTGCCGCATGTCGGCCCATCTCCCGGAAGACGCCGTCAGCCGTGACGAGATCGCCAGGGAACTGGGTCTGCTCGAGGGCCACCATGATGTGGTCGAGCAGAGATATCGGGTACATCATTACCGGATTCAGCGTGTTGAGCTGTTGCACCTCTTCGGGATCGAGATGCTCACAGAGGGTGTCCCAGCCCGCCTCACCATACCTCAGTTTGATCCATTCGATGTTCGGCGCTATGCCTGAACCCTTGATGGTGACATCCGACATAGCTGCCTCCTGTCTCTAGGCATCCACTTCATTGTACTTCGGCAAGAAACGTGAGCGTCTCGACTTCTTCCGGCAAGCATAGGAGGAATGGCATATACGTGTCTGATGAGGACCAGCAGGTCTGTTCCATTCGAAGAAAGAGAGTGCTGTGAGCGAAGTCCAGACAGTCTCGTGCAACTCTCATCGGGCAGCATCGTCCTTCATCTGGATTGTTCCGTGATCGGGAGCCTCATGGCGTTCGGCTCGGAGACCGGCATCAAGAACGTGATGGGCC
>CAYWAF010000121.1:0-3701 GCA_964456355.1 uncultured Eubacteriales bacterium
TGGAAATCCGCCTGAAACACAAAATATAGGTTCCCATAGGGGGTCCGACTACGATATATTGTAGTCGGACCTTCGTCATGGGGAGTCACTTGTCGTTCAGACCTGCGCATACGTTTCCGTTCACGGCGATCGTGGGCCAACAGACCCTCAAGCTCGCGCTGCTCCTCAACGCGGTGGACCCCCTGGTCGGCGGGGTCCTGATCCGGGGGGAGAAGGGGACCGCGAAATCCACTGCCGTCCGGGCTCTCGCCGCGGTGCTTCCGGAGATCGATGTGGTGGAGGGATGTCGCTTCGCCTGCGACCCCGGAGACCCCGGTTCCTGGTGCACGGAGTGTCGGGAGCGTCGTGAGTCCGGGCCGCTGCCCAAGACATCGCGTCCGCCGACCGTGATCGACCTTCCGGTCTCCGCCACGGAGGACCGCCTGGTGGGCACCCTCGACCTCGAACACGCCCTGAAGCACGGCAAGCGCCGCTTCGAGCCGGGACTTCTTGCAGATGCGAACCGCGGGATACTCTACGTCGACGAGGTAAACCTCCTCGACGACCATCTCGTCGACACCCTTCTGGACGCTGCGGCCATGGGCGTCAACGTGGTCCAGCGAGAGGGGATCTCTTTCTCGCATCCTGCGCGTTTCATCCTCGTCGGCACGATGAACCCCGAGGAAGGAGACGTGCGACCGCAACTACTCGACCGCTTCGGCCTGTGCGTGGACATCTCCGGTGAACGCGACCCGGACGTCCGGGTGGAGATCGTCAAGCGGCGCAGGGCCTTCGACGACGATGCCACTGCATACTGTCGTCAATGGCTGGACGCAGAAGACGAGTTGAAGGTGCGCCTGAAGCACGCGCGGATACGCCTGTCCGCCGTTCGCCTGAGCGACGAGATACTGTACTCCATCGCGAACCTCTGTGCCGCGTTGGGGGTCGACGGCCATCGTGCCGACCTCACCCTCGCCCGTGCTGCTGCCGCGTATGCCGCATGGGAGTCCCGCCAGGAGGTCACGGAGCAGGACGTGCGCACGATCGCACCGCTCGTCCTCGCTCACAGGATGCGCAACACACCGTTGCAGCAGGAGAGTTGGGACGTCGGGCATCTCAAGACCGTCGTCGACGAGGTCCTGGACACCGATGCCGATGGGGCCGAGGAGAACGACCCGACCCCTCGTCCCGGCTCCAGCGACAGCGAGCCTGCCGCTCCGCCTGCGACCGTGGCCCTCGATCCCGCCGATGTCTCCGAGGAAGAGATGAGCCAGTTGCCGGAACAGACCCTGGTCGCATCCCTCGACCGCGTGCGCAGGACCATGAGCGGGCGGCGCCAGTCTACCGTCTCGGCGGACAACCGAGGCAGGTATGCTCGCTCCGAGCCCGCTGTGGACACCGTCTCTGCTGGTGACGTGGCTTTGGACGCGACGATCCGTGCGGCCGCTCCCCATCAACTCTCCCGTGAGGGTGAGATGACCATAAACGTCCACTCCGACGACCTGCGCCGCAAGGTGCGCACGCGCAAAGTGGGAGCCACCATAGTCTTCTGCGTAGATGCCAGCGGGTCGATGGGGGCCGATAGCAGGATGTCGGCTGCCAAGGAGGCGGTCTTGGAACTCTTGCGCGACGCCTACCAGAAACGTGACCGCGTGGGCCTGGTCTCCTTCAGGGGGGATGACGCCGAGATCGTCTTGGCGCCTACTGCGAGCATCGAGCTGGCGCAACTCAAGCTCAAAGACCTTCCCACCGGCGGCGCCACCCCGATGGCCGCCGGACTCTTGAAAGCGCTGGAAATACTCCAGGCGGAGATGCGCAGGAACGCAGAGGTGGTCCCCTGGCTCGTGCTGGTCACCGACGGTCGCGCCAACGTCGGGCTCAACGGGGGGCTTGGGAGCGAGGATGCTCGCGCCCTGGCAGCCAGGTTGCGCGCTTCTCCGGTGAACGTGATGGTCATCGATTCGGGCTCCCCGAGCCGCCCCGGCACCGCTGCCAAGGAACTTGCCGATATCGCCGACGCCGAATACGTGCGCTTGCACTCTTTGGACGGTCACGCGATAGCCGGGACCGTGCGCGGTCGCCTGCGTTCCTGACCCTTACTCACATTTTGGATGTTTTTCCTGCTCAAGCGCACCACACTACCCGCCGATAAACGTTCTGATGTATACTTTTCGTGCTGTAGCAGCTCAGTCGTAGCAGTGAAAAGGGGAGTACCATGTTCCAGCAACGTCGCAGCAGAGCAGCGCTGGCGGTCCTGCTCGCCCTCACCCTAGTCCTTATCTCAGGTGGATCTGCGCTGGCGATCACCCTCAACGACGACAACATCAGCAACTATCCACCCGGAGGAGAGACCGGCACCCTGGGGACATCATCCACCAATCCCGGATATGTAGGCGACCCGGACGGATGGTGGAGACAGGGCTGGGGCAACTCCACGATCATAGACTTCGAAGCGTATATCCCTGTGGGCACCGTCCCTGAAGGGGAGGAGCGCTCGGTGGATGCCACCACGGGTCTTGCCGTACTGCCATACACGCTCGGGGCGATATACCAAATGGACCGTAGTTCCTCGACGATCCTCAACCCGTCGACTCCAGGTATCTACGAACACGCAACGGGTCTGTGGGGGAACGATGGTCTGTACATCCGACCCGATGTGATCACTGCATCCATCGGGTATCCACTGGTCCCAGGCGCACGTTTCGCATACGAAGGTCGATGGTATCTCCACTACAACTTCTACTCCGAATCCCAGGTCTCCACTCGGACCCTCGATGTGAACGTGGGCGTGGACGTCACTCCGCCGGCCACGGTGCGCAAGGTGACTGCCAAGCCCTCGAACGACTATGTAGGTCCTACCGATATCTGGTTCGAGACCAATGCCGCCTATGTGTCCTGGGAGGACATGGAGTACGACTCCTTGTCGGGCACTGCGTACTACGAGGTCTTCGTGAACGACGATCTCTTCGATGAGGAGGTCTGGCATTTCGGTCATACGGCACGCTCCGTCACGATAGAGGGCCTTCCGGGAGGCCAGAACAAGATAGAGGTGGTCGCGGTAGACAGAGCCACGAACCGCTCTGTTCCCTATGTGGTCTACTTCAAGTCCGACCCCGATGTCCCGAGCGTGGAGATCACGTATCCGTCCAGCAACGGACAGTGGGTATCTGCCAGACCTACCTTCTCTGCTGAAGCGAGCGACAGCGCCGGTATACAGTGGGTCGACTTCAAGATAGACGGCAAGAGCGTATACACGGACAAGACCGAACCCTACGGCTTCACGAAAGACATGACCGGATACACATGGGGAAACCACACGCTCACCGCCACCGTGAAAGACATGTACGGGCATACGGCAACGACTTCACGAGCGTTCAAGTTGGACAACACGTTTCCGAGGATATCGTCGATAAGCGACTCGCCCGATCCGTTCTACCCGATCATCCGTGAGGGCTACAAGGACAACACCACTATCCAGTTCTTCACCTCAGAGGGCGGAGAGTGCGTCCTCTCGGTCTATGACTCGACAGGTGCTCTCTACACCCAGCGGAGCAAACGGCAGATAGGGTCCGGATGGCAGTCGATAACATGGGACGGCACGGGTGACGAAGGCGCTTCACCTGAGACGGGAACGTACTCTTACCGCGTGGCCGTCAAGGACGCGGCAGGCAACATCGGCTACAGCGGCTATGGCTATACGACCATCCGCGACTACGAGATAG
>CAYWAF010000122.1:0-3585 GCA_964456355.1 uncultured Eubacteriales bacterium
TGCCCTTCGACGAGATCGAGGGCGTGTTCATCAACAACAGGACCTTCGGGACGGACGCGATCATCCATCGAGGGGACCGCGTCGCTCTTGTGCCGCACGGCACGCCGGCGTCGTATCCGTCGTTCTTCGGTCCGTTCGTGACCCGCGTCTGAGTAGTTCGGACATAGCACTCGGTAGCCGCTCCACTCGTGCTTGCACCAGGTGTGACCAGCGCGAGGGGAGAGCACACGCCGCGTCTCAGTACAGCGTCGGTGATTCGTAGTCCCCGTAGTTCGGGGCGGCGAGGGTCGGCTTGCGGATCGTCCACCACTCGGTCTTGGCGCTCGAGTTCTCTGCGCCGTCGGTCGCCCAGACGCGCCATCTTTCGGCGGTATCACCGGTGCGGTACGAGAGCGTCGGCTCGGTGAGACCGGGGATGGTCTTCCATGCCACGTAGCTGTCCGTGTCGGGGTCGTAGCGCTCCAGGTCGACGCCGTAGGTGACACCGGAGGGGTCGTCCACTGCCTCCCATGTGAGCACCACGGTCGAGTCGGCGTCATGGACCCCATCGTTCGGAGGGCCGAGTGGTGTCGGGGTCGGCGGCGGAGTCGTGTCCAGCGCCGGTGCCGCCGAAGGTTCCTCCGGCTCGAACGCCTCATCCGTCTCCGAGTCCTGCGGCTCGTCGTCGGGCTCGTCCGGCTGCTCGGCTTCCGCGGAGTCCTCCTCGGCGGACTCCCGGTCGCTTTCCGGGACCCTCACCTTGTCCAAGACTGCCGTCTGCGTCGACGCATCATCCGGAGGGACGAACTCGCTGACCACTGCCGTGCCTGCCAGCACGAGCGCGATGGTGCCGACGGCGAGTATCGCTGCGCGTGCGATCCACTTGCCGGTCGCACTCCTATGCCGAGGAGGTGTCCGGGGGGCATCGCTCGGCGGGCTGTCTGCCGCATCCTCGGCGGCCGCGTCGAGCGAGCGCTCCATCGCGTACGCCTCTTCGGGCGAGAGCAGGTCTGCCACTTGTGCGTGGACCTTCTTGGCGATCCCGGCAGGTGGCAGGAGCGGTAGGAGCGCACGGTAACTCTTGGAGGCCTCGGTCATCTCCTCCAAGGCGAGGCGGCAGAAGGCGCACTCCTCCAGATGCGAGGTCACGCGCTCGCGCTCGGCCTGGCTGAGCTCGTCGTCTATGTATGCACTGAGGAGCGGGAGCATCTCCCGGCATTCCTCGGCGATCTTCTCTATGTCTATGGAGGACATCCTGAACGCCTCCTTGAACTTGATGCGCGCGCGGGACAGGGTGACGCCGACGGTCGCCCGGGGCATCCCCATCACGTCGGCGATCTGTTGGTAGGACATGTCGTGCAGCTCGCGGAGCGTGAGCACGGCCCGGTGACTCTCCGTGAGTCCCGACATAGCGCGCCACGTCTGCTCCTGTTGCTCGGTCAACAGCGTGACCTTCTCGGGGTCGGCTCGCAGGGCGGGCTCACGCTGGATCTCGAGCACATCGGGACCGGTGAAGCGGTTACGCTGCTTGATCGCGTCCATCGCGAGGTTGTGTGTCGTGCGGTAGAGGTAGGCGCTGAAGTCGAGCGAGGCGTCCTTGCCGGGAAGCGCCTGGAAGACTCGGACGAACGCATCCTGGGTCACGTCGGCCGCATCCTCCGAGTTGCCGAGGATGCCGTAGGCGTAGTTGTAGATGCGCTTCTCGTAGAGCGCGAAGAGTTCGCCGTAGGCGGCGCTGTCTCCGGTGACCGCTCTTGCGACGAGCGAACTGTCATCTGCGGTCCTCATATCTAACACCCTAGCCCGCTGCTCGCGCGACGACAACGAGGCGCTGTGCCGCGCTGCCGATGGGGTGGCAGGTCGTCAGCGTCAGGCGCTCGTCCTCGGTGGGGGCGACGACCTCGGTCTGCGAGTCGTCCACGACCAGGATCTCGATGACCTCGTAGGTGGTGACAGCGTCGGCAGTGCCGGTGATGATGCGGTCGCCTTCGGTGAGTTTGTCGAGGTCGTGGAAGACATGCCCGTACATCGTTCGATGGCCTGCTATGGCGGCGTTGCCGGGCTGGCCGGGCAAAGGGGTGCCGGGGTAGTGGCCCGGGCCCTGGTCGAGCGTCTTGGCGTCGGTGCCTTCGAGCACATAGGCGTCCACGTCGATGGCAGGGATCTCGATGTGGGCGACGGCGTCCTGCGGAAGGTCGATGCCGCCTTCTGTCGTCGCGGCTTCAGCGGACTCGGCCCGGGTCGCCATCATCCACTGTGCGTACTCGTACTTGAGGTCGGTGGCCATCGGGTAGAGCGCGAGGCCGGCTCCTGCGAGCAGGAGGGCCAGAGTGATCGCGATGACCGTTATCTTCTCTCTGCGGTGTGTCATCTCTCTCGCCTCCTTCTGAAGGGTGGTGCGGGGCTCCTGCCGGGGAGCCCCGCGGGTCGGGGGAGTAGGGTCGGTGGTCAGTCGCGGTCGAACACGTGGCGCTTGCGGATCAGGTAGCCGGCTCCTGCGACTCCCAGGACGAGGCCGGCGAGGGCGTACGGGGTGCCGTTGCCGCCCGTGAAGGGGAGGTGCGGCTCGTCGGCGTGCTCTTGGGGCTTCTCGGGCTCGGGGGTCTCTGTCTCTTCGCTGGAGTCGGGGGTCTCCTCGTCGCCTGGAGGCTCTTCTGTCACCTCGTCATCGCCGCCACTGGGTACCGTCTCGGTGATCTCCTGGCCACCCTCGGGAAGCTGCGGCTCCTCTTCGGGGGCAGGGGCCTGGTCGTCGGCGCTGGCGTCTGCGTCCGGCTCCTCTTCGACCGGGACCATCTCCCAGTCACCGGCGTCCATGATCGGACCCTCCTCGACCGGGACCATCTCCCAGTCGCCACCGTCGCCGATCTGCGGCTGTACCTGGAGTTGCGTGAGAGCGATGTATTCGACGATCAACGGTTCATCGGCTAATGCGGGGGCCGCCGTGGCGGCGACGATCAGGAGTGCGATGGACAGGACGAGTGATACCTTGGCGAACCTGTTCGTGCTCTTCTTGGTCTGCATTTTGGACCTCTCCTCTCGGGTCTGATGTTTCGTGGTCCTACACGTACAACCCTGAGAGGGGCGGAATATTACAGCCGATGGGGAGAAAATCTGAAAAAGTTAAGGAATCGCAGGTCAGGAGGGTGTGGTTGAGTGAGCTAAGAGGTGAATCCGCCGAGCCTGTACGGTGGCCTTCTCCTCACGCAAGGGTACTACTGTGGAGAGGTGGCAGAGCGGTTGGATGCGGCGGTCTCGAAAACCGTGCGCCATGCGGAACATCCTGAACCTGGCGCTTATCATGTCTAGATTGTGGGGAGTTCCATCGGGACGTGCAAGCACGAGCGCGTTGTCTTTGTAGGCTGAACCCAACCGTAGGCGTTTCTTTGCCTGTTGTACGCGGTGGTTTTGGAGTTCGTGGATAGTTCGAGCTGGAAGGGTGATTATTCGGCGGCTTCGGGCCGTTTTGGACTCCTTGAACGCTAGTCCGCCCCTCTTAGTCTTCTGTAGGGAACGTCTGATATAATCGTGCTTGCTGCTAGATACTGAATCCAGGTCGAACTAGCGTAACAGCTAATATCTTCCCGCGTCTCATCCTGATTGTGA
>CAYWAF010000123.1:0-3552 GCA_964456355.1 uncultured Eubacteriales bacterium
CCCAGAGACGACCCACCTCGATCCAGGAGGTTTTGTCATGAACATCACTGCCAAGATGGTGAAAGAACTGCGCGAGATAACTGGCGCAGGGATGATGGATTGCAAGAAGGCCCTCCAAGAGGCTGAAGCCGACATGGAGGCCGCCATCGACATCCTTCGCACGAAAGGGCTTGCCGCTCTCGCGAAGAAAGCCGGTCGTGCGACCAACGAGGGACTCATAGGCGGAGCCGTCAGCGACGACAAGAGAGTCGGCGTGATAGTAGAGGTCAACTGCGAGACCGACTTCGTGGCCCGCAACGACCAGTTCAAGGAGTTCGTCCAGAGCATCGCCGACCACATCCTCACCGCTGCGCCAGCCGACGTCGACGAACTGATGGCCCAGCCCTTCGGCGACGAGGGTCACACGTTCGAGGAGGTCCTCGGCGAGACCGTCGGCAAGATAGGCGAGAACATGGGCGTGGCACGCTTCGCTCGCTATGAACTGGGCTCCGAGCACGGTGTCGTCACCATCTACATCCACGGCGTAGGCGCCATCGGCGTCATGGTCGAACTCGCAGCCGGCACCGCCGATGCTGCGGCGAGCGACCTGTTCGCCACCGTCGCCAAGGACGTCGCCATGCAGATAGCCGCGGCATCCCCGCTGGCTGTCGACCGTGACTCCGTCGACTCCTCGACGGTCGAGCACGAGATGGAGATCTACAAGGCGCAGGCTGCCGAGTCCGGCAAGCCCGAGAACATCCAGGAGAAGATCGCTCAGGGTCGGCTCGAGAAGTTCTACAAGGAAGTCGCTTTACTCGAGCAGCCCTTCGTGAAAGACACCGACATCACAGTGGCCAAGCATCTCGAGAATGCCACCAAGGAACTGGGCGCCTCGGTCGAGGTCGTTCGCTTCGAGCGTTTCGTACTCGGAGAGTCGGCCAGCGACGAGTAACACTCGGTAACGGCCTTGTTACACGGGGACCTGCGCTCACCGCGTCGGTCCCCGTTGCTGTATCCTGGTTCAAACATCCTTGAGCCTTGCCTCCGCATCTTAGGAGCGCACTGAGGACAGAGAGGGGCTGTACGTGGGGAAATACCAGTTCACGCGTGTCTTGCTCAAACTCTCCGGAGAAGCGCTTATGGGTGATGCCGGCTACGGCATAGACCCGGCGGTGTTGAAGTCCATCTCCGAACAGGTCTACACGGTGAGTAAAGCGGGGGCGGAGATAGCCATCGTCGTGGGCGGCGGCAACATCTTCCGTGGGCTCGCCGCTTCGGCTAAGGGCATGGACCGGGCCCAAGCAGACTACATGGGGATGCTGGCCACGGTCATGAACGCTCTGGCTTTGCAGGACGCACTCGAGCGGGAGGGCGTCTTCACACGTGTGATGTCGGCGATCGAGATGCAGGCCGTGGCCGAGCCCTACATCCGCCGTCGCGCGATACGTCACATGGAGAAGGGGCGCGTGGTCATCTTCGCAGCCGGCACAGGCAACCCGTACTTCACCACCGACACCACGGCGGCCCTGCGTGCCCTCGAGATAGGCGCCGATTGCCTGATGAAAGCCACGAAGGTCGACGGCGTCTACGATTCGGACCCGATGAAGAACTCGCATGCCGTCAAATATACCGAACTCACCTACCTCGACGTCCTCAACAAGGGCTTGAAGGTGATGGACACGACCGCGATATCCCTTTGCATGGACAACGGTCTGCCCATAATCGTGTTCAACATGGAGACGGACGGGAACATCGAACGTGTGCTGAGCGGTGAACGTGTCGGAACGATCGTCAGAGGAGAAGGATCATGATCAAGGAGATCATCAAAGAGACCTCGGAGCGCATGGACAAGTCCGTGACCGCACTCAACCACGAGTTCGCCGGAGTGCGCACCGGAAGGGCGTCCGGCTCTCTTCTGGACAAGCTGACCGTGGACTACTACGGCACGCAGACCCCGCTCATGCAGTTGGCCTCGATCAACGTCCCCGAGCCGCAACTCCTCGTCATCCAGCCCTACGACAAATCCGCCATCGCCAACATCGAGAAGGCGATCCAGGCATCTGACCTCGGGTTGACCCCGAACTCCGACGGGACCGTCATCCGCCTGCCATTCCCGCCACTCACCGAGGAGCGCCGCAAAGAACTCGTGAAGCTGTGCAAGCAGTACGCCGAGGAGGCGCGCGTGGCCGTGCGTAACATCCGTCGCGAGGCCAACGACAAACTGAAGAAGGCCGAGCGCGAGCATGAGATCAGCCAGGACGACATGTACAGGGCCGAAGAGGAGATCCAGAAGATCACCGATTCCCACATCACCTCGATAGACGAGGCCTTGGAGCGCAAAGAAGCCGAGATCATGGAGGTATAGGGGCGTGAGCCCTACCTCGAACGCACTCGAAGAGTTCTACCGCGACACCGACGCTGCCGACCTGCTGGCCAGGTTCGATGCGGCCAGCGTGCCCGTACACGTGGCGATCATCATGGACGGCAACGGTCGATGGGCGGCCCGCCGCGGTCTCCCTCGTCTGGCCGGACACCGTGCCGGAGCGAAAGCCGTGCGCGAGGCGATAGCCACCTCACTGGAGCTGGGAGTGCGCTACCTGACCATCTACTCCTTCAGTTCCGAGAACTGGTCCCGCCCGGCCGACGAGGTCACCGGACTGATGAACCTGTTCGTCGAGGTGTTGGAGCGCGAACTGTCCAACCTGCAGCAGCAGAAGGTCCGCGTCATCGTCTCCGGGCGCAAGGACGCTCTGCCCGCTGCCACCGCGAAAGCGTTCGAAGCATGCGAAGAAGCGACCCGCGACAACGACCGCATGACGCTCGTGGTCGCCCTCAACTACGGGGGAAGGGTCGAGATAGTGGATGCGGTGCGCTCCATAGCCGCCGAGGTGGAAGCCGGCACACTGACCTCGGCCGACATCGACGAATCCACCATCGCATCGCACCTCTATACTCCCGACGTCCCCGACCCCGAACTCGTCATCCGCACGAGCGGAGAGATGCGGGTCTCCAACTTCCTGCTCTGGCAGATCGCTTACGCCGAGTTCTGGATCACCGAGACCCTGTGGCCGGACTTCGACCGCGTGACACTGCTCGAAGCCATCGTGGACTTCCAGGGTCGCGAGCGAAGGTTCGGGGGCACGAAGTCGTGAGTGACCCGACGCCTGCCGCCAAGAGCCGAGGTTCCAAGGGACTTACGACCCTCTTGCCGCGCCTGCTCACCGGTATCGTCTATGCCGCCGTGATGCTCGGTGCCATAGTGTGGGGCGAGCAATTAGGCCTTGCCGCTGTCATCAGCATCGCCGGTATGTTCGCGGTGGCAGAACTCTACGCCTTCACGCGTCGCGAACACCGTATGCCCAACGAGGTCTTCGGCGTGATAGCGGTCGGCCTGATGCCGATAGCGACGGCGCTCTACGGACAGATCGGGCTGATGGCCGTCGTCACAGGGCTTGTGGCCGCATCGTTGATATGGCACGTCATCTTCCGCCAGACCACCACGGCCGACACCGCCGTCACGGTCTTCGGCGCGATATACGTCGGCTACATGCTCTCGCACTTCGTCCTCATAAG
>CAYWAF010000124.1:0-3543 GCA_964456355.1 uncultured Eubacteriales bacterium
GGAAGAGGTCTCCATCTATCCGGAGTCTCTAACCCCCGGGAACTTTACACGTCCGGAAGTGCGTCCGGCAAGAACGCTCGACCTCCGAGTCAAGAACGACGCCGGCACTCACGCGCCGAGTCGCTGGCGGAGCCCCTCCGAAGCCCTGACATGAAGTCCTGACGAGACGGGCAGAGAGGGCATCCGTGACGTCTCTCGGATCCCTACGACATGCATGTGCGACCGCTCCGGAGAACGGAGCGATCGCACACCGATCGCATAGGGTTTCTATGACCCCTATAGATCGAGCCAACCTCTATGTCTCTAGCGGCCTTACCCGCCGAGTGCATCCTCGCAACAGTCTTACCAACCCAACGCATCCTCGATGGCCGTCTCCACAGACGAGGTGACCGCACCGGTACCACCGAAGACCTCGCAGTACACCACGCCTGCTTTCTGCTCGGTCAGCTTGTCAGAAGTCACCTTCGGCAAGGAGTCCGTGCGCGTGAGCAGCACGCTGCCTTTGCTCGCGCCGGTGCCCACGCCTCCGGCCAACGCATCGGGGAAGTCGACTCCCGTGGCGATGCCTATGTAATGGAAGTCACCGTAGTTCTTGGCGACCGCACTCGATGCGACCTCCACGGCCGTCGCGTAGCGGTCCACCCCACCCCATCGGTCCGAGGGAGCGCCACCGTTGGCCGCGAGCAACGTGTCGACCTCGCTCTTCACGGTGTTCGAGACCGCACCTGTGCCACCGCAGACGTATGCCTCGTCTATATCCAGATCGTCAATGGTGTCGGATATGACCTGCGGGAGCGCGTTCGGACGAGTGAGGAGTATGGGTGCCACCTCCTTGTAGGAGAACGGCGAGACCGCAAGTGCATCCGGGAAGATGTCACCACGAGCCATGAACGCCAGGCCGGAGAACTTGCTCCCCTCATGCTCGGCCACTTTTCTGGCGACCAGGGCGGAAGTGTGATAACGCGTGGCCCCGGCGATCCTGGTCACGTCGTAGTCGACCTTCAAAAGAGCTTCCACTGCGGAAGAGACTGCACCTGTACCGCCTACGATGAAGACCTTGGTCACACCGAGGTCCTTCAGCGCATCCGAGGTGGCAGACGGAAGCGATACGGTACGCGTCAGCAGGAGTGGCGCATCGTAGGAACCACACAGCCCTGCAGCGGAGAGTGCATCCGGGAAATCCTGACCGGAAGCGATGACTGCCACCTCGCACCCACCGCTGAAGGCATCCTTCGCCGCATCGGCAGCCGTTGCATAACGGTCGGCGCCAGCGTACCTGCCCGCCGAGGTGTCCGGCTTCTCCCAGCCACCCATGTCCACCCTGGCTGTCCCGTTCGCGTTGCCGTCAGCTGGACGAGCCGTGCCGAATATGTCGTCGGCAGGAGCGGAAGCGTCGTCACCGGAGTC
The DNA here is from genome assembly GCA_964456355.1 of uncultured Eubacteriales bacterium. GTDB lineage: Bacteria > Actinomycetota > Coriobacteriia > Anaerosomatales > CAYWAF01 > CAYWAF01. The sequence goes on from CAYWAF010000124.1 coordinate 1,408, forward strand.
GACGCACGGAGAACCCATCTCGAGCCGCAGATCGCCTTCGTCCGCATCCAAGAAGAGCGGGTCGTCGTGGATGTTGGCGTTCGGTCCTATGCCGACGGCGTTCCCGTTATCTCCGAGATTGTCGTCCTCCGTGCACGAGTTGCGGATCCTCGTGTCCTCCACATCCTCTTTCGAGTGACCCCAGAAGATGGAGTTGATCACGTTGAAGTTTCCGGCGCCTTCCTTGTGGATGCCGTTCCATCCTCCCGAGAGGGCCTCGTTGCCGTACACGGTGTTGTTGACGAACGATACCTGCGAGTCGTTGACGTAGAGCGCAGCACCGCTGCCACCGTCGCAGGAGTTGTCGTATATCCAGTTGTTCTCCATGGTCGCCGTGCACTCGTACGAGTAGAGGGCGCCACCATCCGCAGACGCATACGCATCCGTGATCGTGTTCCCCGATATCGTCAGGTCATCGACCTTCTCTACGTATATGGCGCCTCCGTCGCTGCCAGCGTAGGCAGTATCGAACTCGTTCCCGTCTATCGTGACCTCGACCGTCCACGCGTCATTGGCCTCGACGCAGACGGCACCGCCATAGGTGTCCGCACGACAGGAGGCGAACACGTTGTCGACGACGTTCATCTTGTTCGGGCTGAAAGGCAGGTATATCGCGCCCCCCGAACTGTCGACGTTGATGTCGTGGAAGTAGTTGCCCTCGATGTCCACGTCGACGTATGCGCCCACATAGATGGCGCCGCCGTACTCGGGAAGCTGCTCACCGACCTCGCCTATGTCAGCGAACTCGTTGTCGATGATGCGTGGCTGGAGCCATCCGTCCGACACTCCATAGTCGAGGAGGATCACAGGGTCGCGTATGTCTTCATGCGAGTCGAAGACGTTGCCCTCGATGAGCGGCCAGCCGTCCGCCGAACCCGCGACCGATCGGTTGACCTCGACGACGGGGTCGGTGTCGGAGCCATTGCGGATCGTGAACCCTCGCAGAACGGTTCCTTCGGTGGGATTCCACATCCTCACCGCCGAAGCGCTGTCATCACCCTCTATGTCGATGATCGTGGTATCGGCACCGTCCCTGCTCTCGAGTGTGAGCCCCGGGGGGATGTCTATGGGGAAGCTCTCACCGTTGGTGGAGTCCGCATAGGTGCCGGGCAGACACACCACCGTGTCATTGGCACCCGCACCCCCGCCACCCAGCGCATGCGTTATCGTCTCGAAGGCAGTAGCCTCCGTCATACCGTCTGCGGCATCGCTCCCATTGACCGGGTCGACGTAGTACGTGTCCGCCGATGCTGCTGCACCGGGTACGACCATCACCATCATGGATACGACGATGAGCGCTGCCAATGCGAACCGACCAGTGACTCGAAGAATACTTTTTTGCATGACCCCTCCCCCTTCGACCGTATGTGGGTATGATACTCCTAGCCCATCGGGGTAGCAGAAATGGGGATTGGCGCCGACCATCGCGCGCGGAATCGCATCCAGGCACTGCTCCTTGCCGTCTTCGTCTGCACCATCACCCTGATGATGGTCCCGGCCGTCGCTCACGCAGACACCATCTACGTCGATATCTCCCGGGAACATGACATCACCGGCAACGGTTCGTATGCCCGTCCCTACCAGCACATCACCAAAGGACTCGCCGAATCCTCTTATGGCGACACCTCACCGCTCCTCGCAAGCGAAGACAAACTCGGCACCGTCATCAAGGGAGACGACACCGGCAGATTGCTCTCTATCCTCGCAGGTGATTCGAATACCGTCGTCGACGGTATCGCGTTCTGGGACAACGACATAACGATAAGCGGCGGCGCTCATCCATATCCTCGGAGGTGCGCCCCGCATACGCGACTGCTACTTCTACAATCTGCAGGCCCCTACCGGCGGAGCCATCCATGCAGACAAAGGCACATATTCCTACTGCAGGCCGGAGATAGAGCGTTGCCTTTTCTACTTGTGCTCTGCGAATCCCGCCCCCAGCGAGGGTGGCGCTATCTACGCGACGTCCGCGGTGGCGTGGATAGAGAGGCGTTCGGCGGCACGGCGGTAGTGCACGACAGCGTCTTGAGTGAGGCGGACGGCCTGATTCCCTGACCTGTTGCGGACCCTCGCCATACGAATATCATTGTGTATGAG
>CAYWAF010000125.1:0-3533 GCA_964456355.1 uncultured Eubacteriales bacterium
TCGAAAGCGGCCTGCTCCCCTGCCTCCTGGATCTGTTGGGCGACGCTGGCTTCGGCCTTGTTGAACATCTCCTCGATGCGGGCGGGATGGATCCTCCCGTCCTGGATGAGGGATTCCAGCGTGATGCGTCCGATCTCGCGGCGCACCGGGTCGAAGCTGGACAGGATGACAGCCTCGGGCGTGTCGTCGATGATGAGGTTGATGCCCGTGAGCTGCTCGAAGGCGCGGATGTTGCGCCCCTCTCGGCCGATGATGCGGCCCTTCATGTCGTCGCTCGGTATGGTGACGACAGAGACCGTGGACTCGGCAGTGTGGTCGGCGGCGACACGCTGTATCGCTATCCCCAAGATGTTGCGCGCCTTCTTGTCGGCCTCTTCACGCATGCGCATCTCTGCTTCGCGGATATAGGCGGCGGCGTCCTTGGTGACGTCGTCGCGTATGCGGTTGAGGAGGACCTCCTTGGCCTCGTCGGCCGTGAGTCCGGCGAGTCTTTCCAGGCGCTCCCGCTCTTCGGCGATGAGTTCCTTGAGGTCTTCTTCACGCTTCTGTAGTTGGCCCTGGAGACTGGAGAGTTGGTGGTCGCGCTTGTCCAGAGACTCCATCCTGCGGTCGAGGTTCTCCTCGCGCTGAGCGAGGCGGTTCTCGAGCGTCGTGAGTTCCTTGCGGCGCTCCTTGATCTCCTGCTCGGCTTCTTGCTTCATCGAGAAGATCTGGTCCTTGGCCTCGATGAGTGCTTCTTTCTTGAGCGTCTCGGCCTGTCTTTCCGCATCTTCGACTATGCGCTGAGCGTCTTCTAAAGCACGCTCGGATCGTCCTTTGATGAGGAAGCGGTGGATGACGAAGCCGAGGGCGACACCTAGAGCAAGTGCCAACAGGGCTACGAGGGCTTGCATGGCGTCCCCTCCCTTCAAAACGACGCGCGGTCAGTCATGTTCGTGGGACGGGGATCGTCGGGTCCACTTGAGTGGACAGCACTCATGAGACCTGAGAGGCCTTACGAGCGAAAACCGGACGATATCCGTCCGGCAAATGTGATGTCACCTGTTCGTCGCTAGCAGTAGCGCCTTGTATACGCTGAATAGGCCCCGGGGGCCTCATAGATTATCGGTGATGCACTTGCTGACAAGTCCAAAACCGCCCAAAGCGCACTTCTGCGACGCGGCGGAGAATCACACATGCCGGTGCAATCTTACGTCTTCGCTGGTAGAAGCGTCAAGATTCAGGCGCTATAAGTGAGAGCAAGGTTCTTCGGGGCGGGTCAGACAGGCTTGTCGGAGTCTCGTCGCGCACGCTCGACGGCATCTTTGGCCTGGGAGAACGTGAATCCCTTGCTGACGAGACGCCGAAGGGCCCGTTCGCGGTCCTTGCGGGTGGAAAGCGGTGCGTTCCTCAAGACCTGCAACGCGCGGTCGGCCTCTTCGTCTTCGGGGAGGACCTGGTCGAGGGTGCTTACGACGATGTCATCGGGCAGCGAATGCTCACGAAGGGCACGATATATGCGGGAGCGGCCCCATCCCGAGGCCACCTTGGAGCGCGCGAATCCTTCTGCGAAGCGTGCGTCGTCGATCAGAGCGAGCTCGACGAGACGGTCTGTGACCTCCTCGGCCAGATGTAGCGGATAGCCGTCTTCGATGAGACGGGAGCGCACCTCGGAACGCGACCGCTCACGGTAGCCGACGAGTCGCAGTGCGCGGGCACGGGCAGCTTCCGGCTCGACGGCTTCGAGTTCTTCGAGTTGGCTGGTGCTCAGCGTCTTGGTCTCCGGGGGGATGCCGGCCGCTGTCAGCGCATCGCGTGAGGTCGTGCGTTCATCACCCATCGGGTCGAAGAGGACGACCTTCCGGTCGCGCCTGCCCAGACCTCCGCTGCGCCTGCGGCCGGATGCCACGGCCTACTTGCCCTTCGACTTGGGAGGATCCTTCTCGGCGGGCATGGCGTCGCCTTTCGCGGTTCCGGTCGGCAGGTTTAGATTGGCGCGTATCTTGGCCTCGACCTCGTCGCGTACGTCGGCATGCTCGCGGAGAAACTCCTTGGCGGCCTCGCGGCCTTGTCCCAAGCGGTCCTCGCCGTACGTGTACCAGGCACCGGACTTCGCGATGATGCCTTCCTCGACGCCGAGGTCGAGGAGACTGCCCTCCTTGGAGATGCCGTAGCCGTACATGAGGTCGAACTCGGCCTGACGGAACGGCGGCGCGACCTTGTTCTTGACGACCTTGGCACGCACGCGGTTGCCGATGATGTCGGTCCCCTGCTTTATCGAGTCGATGCGACGCACGTCGATGCGCACCGTCGAGAAGAACTTGAGTGCGCGTCCGCCCGGGGTGGTCTCGGGATTGCCGAACATCACACCGATCTTCTCGCGGAGTTGGTTGATGAAGATGCAGGTGGTCTGGGACTTGTTGAGCGAGCCGGCCAACTTCCGCAGGGCCTGGCTCATGAGGCGTGCCTGCAGCCCGACCGAGGCATCTCCCATCTCGCCCTCGATTTCTGCGCGTGGGACGAGTGCTGCGACCGAGTCTATGACGACTACGTCGATGGCGCCGCTGCGCACGAGCATGTCGGCGATCTCGAGTGCCTGCTCGCCAGTGTCCGGTTGGCTTATGAGTATCTCGTCTATGTCGACGCCCAGCCGTGCGGCATAACTGGGGTCGAGGGCGTGTTCGGCGTCGATGAACGCCGCTATCCCGCCCATGGCCTGTGCTTCCGCGAGTATCTGGAGGGCGAGAGTCGTCTTGCCCGACGATTCCGGGCCGAATATCTCGACGATGCGCCCTCTCGGGACCCCACCGATGCCGAGCGCCGCGTCCAAGGCCAGCGAACCGGTCGGTATGGCCGGTACCTGAGCCACAGCGTCGTGCTCTCCGAGGCGCATGAGCGAGCCCTTACCGAACTTGCGCTCGATCTGCTCCTTGGTGACGTCCAAGATCTTCATCTTCTCGGATTCTGTGCTCACAAGATCCCTCGCTTCCTCACGGGCGACCCCTCGGGGCTGCATCGAACGTACACGAACATGTGTTCGATGTCAATGGTGCCCTGCCTGTCCTATCACCCGCCTCCGAGCGGGACCCTTCCGAGTGCTTCGTAGATGGGTCCACGCTTGGTCAGCGTGCTCTTGAAGACAGTAACCTCTCGCACTGACATGAGCGCCGAGGAGACCTCGGGTACCTGGAGAGGATGCTGGTCAGCGAGGGGGATCGGCCGTCTTGCACGCGCCAGCGTGATGTGAGGCTTGAAGGTGCGCTCCTCGGGGCTCACGCCGTATCCGACGGCAACGCGGTCGATGGTCGCAGCGAGGTCTGTCGCGTGTCCGTCGGGGTCCGAGAGCACCCCCCAGAGCATCTTCGCGCGCCTGGCGCTCGGTACGGGGCGCACCATCGGCTCGCATGGCAGGTCGAACGGTGCGGCGTCGTCGAGCTCACGGGTCAGGTCGGCGATCATCCCCTGGGCAGACTCCTCGGAGATGTCGCCTAAGCACTTCATGGTCATGTGCAGGTTCCCGGGACGCACCCACTTGGCATCGCGCCACTTCGCTT
>CAYWAF010000126.1:0-1070 GCA_964456355.1 uncultured Eubacteriales bacterium
TACGGGGCGATACGCGTGCTGGGCCCCTCGGCTGTGGTCTTCGACGACCTGTGCCATGCTTGCGGTCTCTGCGAGCGTGTATGTCCCGAGTCGGCCATCGGCTCCGTAGACGCCCACATCGGCGAGGTCGAAGTGGCTACCGTGGAAGGCGTGGAAGGCCTTCGGCTGGTGTCTGGTCGTCTGGACGTCGGCAGCAGCAAGACCCCTGACGTGGTCCACGCCACGCGCAAGGCCGCCGAACGCGTCGATGCCGAGGTCGTGATCGTGGACGCTCCGCCGGGCATGGCCTGTGCGGTGGTCGCATCGTTGGAGGACGTGGACGCCGTCCTGTTGGTGACCGAGCCCACCCCGTTCGGCATGCACGACCTCGAGTTGGCCATACGCCTCACGGCCAGTCTCCACATACCGGCAGGCGTCATCATCAACCGCTCGGGTCCGACCGCGACCGACGTGAAGCAACTCTGTGACCATTGGCAGGTTCCCGTGGTGGCGCACATCCCGTTCTCTCGCGACATCGCTGAGGCGTACGCGGGCGGGCGACTCGTCATGGACGCGCTCCCGGGTGCAGAGGAGTGGTTCACTCACATACTGCCGACCATGAAGGCTCTTGCGGAGAACCCGCCGATCCCGACTCTCGTGGATAAAGGAGCGTTCGTCGGATGAAGACGGTAGCCGTGGCTTCGGGCAAAGGTGGGACCGGCAAGACGACCCTGACGTCGCTGTTCTTCTCGCTCGCCTCCTCCGAGCACCGCGTCGTGTTGGCGGACACTGACGTGGAGGCGTCGAACCTCCCCATCGCGCTCGGCGTGAGCGATGCCAGATGCGAGTTCATCGACGGCATCGCCAAGGCGAAGATCGCTCCCTTGAAGTGCAGTGGTTGCGGGGCATGCGTGAACGTCTGCAGGTTCGATGCTTTGAGCATGGGTTTGGATCCGACCAAATCGACCAGGAGGGCCTTCGTCGACGAATGGGCGTGCGACGGTTGCGGTCACTGCGCTTACGTGTGTCCCACGGGAGCGATACGCATGGAGTCGACCATAGGCGGTGAGGTCTGCACGGGCCGCGTCGAG
>CAYWAF010000126.1:1170-3441 GCA_964456355.1 uncultured Eubacteriales bacterium
TGCAGCTCGCCGACCGTTTCGAGTTGGACCGTGTCGTCGTCCTCAACAAAGCCGATCTCTCTGCCGACGGTGCCGAGCGCATACGTGACCTGTGTGATGAACTCGGGGCAGAACTCGTCGCCGAGATACCCTTCGACGAAGCGCTCAGTGTCGCTCATTTCGAAGGGAAGGACATGACGGCACTGCGGGACTCTCCCGCGCTCGAGCAGGTCCGTACTCTGTGGGACGGGCTCACCGTCAAGCTCGACCTGGTCTCCTAGAAGACCTTTCGCCTACTTGCTTCTCGGAGGGGACCTACGCGTCGTCGGGCTCTTCGTCCGTCGTCTCTTCGGCCACTTCGGCTTTTTCGGTGGTTTCCGCGTCGCTTGTTTCAGGACTGCGCTCTCCGGCTCCGTCGTCGTCACGCGGGCCTCTTCCTCGTGCTCTCGGCCTTGCTCCACAACTGGCTGCGTCCATGCCAGTAGGTATGGTGTACTGCTGCTCTCTTCATCACCTTGCCTGATTCCCATGCGTCATCAGGGAACGATGTAGCGCGTTTCCCGTACCAGGCGGCGATGGGCGTGGCCGAAAGGCCATGCAGTAGCACGCTCAACAGGATCGTCCAGCTCACGGTCGAGAGAAGTATCGTGGTGTCCACCCCGGAGCTCGAGAGGGCATCGTAGGCGGTCAGGAGGAAGACCACGCTGGCCAGCCCTCTGGGTCCGAACCATCCCATGAACGCCACGGTCTCCCAGCGACTCTTCATCCCGAGGAGAGAGACCCATACGGACAACGTGCGTATGAGCAGAAGACTGAGAAGCGCATAGAGGATAGGGAGCCAGGCGACCCCGCCCCCGAGCTCCACACTGGCGAAAGCACCGAAGATCGTCCATACGACAAGGGTCATGAGCGTGCCGCTGCGCTCCGCGAACTCTGTCGTGGACTGGACCGCCTTCCCTCCCGCGACACGGTATGCGAGACCTCCGACGAACGCCCCTATGAAGCCGTTGCCGCCGATGGCGGTCGCAGTCACATAACAGAGTATGGCGAGCGAGAAAGCAGCGAACGGAAGTGATTCCTGCACGGTCCATCCGTTGCTCGTCGCGATGCGGATGAGATATCCTCCCACGCTCCCGATGACGATCCCGGCCACGACCCCCATGAGTATCTCGGTGGCGGCTCCGGCTAGCCACGACCCGTCTCCCACGCTCTCCGAGAGTGACAATGCTATGAAAAGGGCCACGAAGGGAGATGCGACCCCGTCGTTGAGACCGCTCTCCACGTTGAGGGTCTTGCGTACGAGCGCGGGGACATCCGGATTCTGGAACATGGTCAGACCCAACGACAGGTCGGTAGGTGCAAGGATGGCGGCGAGGAGTGCTGCTGTACCGAGGTCGAGACCTGCGAACATGCCCATGGCTGCGCCGGCGCCGAACAAGACCGCAAGAGGTAAGGCGATCACGAGGAGTCTGAGCGCTGCCGAGTAGGAGTGTTTCAGGGTAGGAGCATCGACGGTGGTCGCATCGGAGAACAACAGCAGTACGAGAGTGATCTCGGCGAACACCCTGACGGGAGCGATACTGGGGGCCACGTCGATGAAGGCTACGCCCTTCGGGCCCAAGATGGCTCCAGCCACCAGGAACAACATGGGTCCCGTCACCCATAGGCGCTCGAGGCGTCGGGCGGATATCGCGAACAGGACCAGAAGTGCAAGCAGAACGACGATGCCTGCCACCAAGAGCCCATCCCACTCCATCGCTTCTATTCCCTCAGCACGTCACAGTAGATTCGATGCGAGTCGCATCGCATGGTCGCGGAAGCGGTGCCAGCCGTTGAGCGAGCGGACCATGTCCAGCGTCACGACCTCGCACTCCTCCATGTCGTTGAGGAATATCTCCTCGTGTCGTTTCGCAAGGTCCGGGTCGTAGAACCAGGTCATCAACTCCTTGTGCAACTCCAGACTCCTTATGTCGAAGTTCATGGTGCCCAGCGCCAGCAACTTGCCGTCAATCGACATCGTCTTGGAATGGAAGAAGCCTTTCTGATAGCGGTAGATCTTGCCGCCTGCGTCCAGGAACGGCTCGAAATACGATTCCGCAGCATACCAGGCGATCTTCTTGTCCGGCCAACCGGTCATCATGAAACGTACGTCGAGTCCGGAGAGGGCCGCATTGATCATGGTCTCGTAGATGTCCACCGTCGGGACGAAGTACGGTGACTGTATCCAGATATGGTCGCGCGCGAGGCTCATCGCCACGACGTGCGCTCTGCGGGCCGATTCCCATTTGTTCT
>CAYWAF010000127.1:0-3354 GCA_964456355.1 uncultured Eubacteriales bacterium
GTGCATACGTGAGCCCGTCTGCCTCCATAGGCATGGGTACGCTCGTGATGCAGAACGCCGTGGTGACCGCCGATGCTGTGGTGGAGGAGAACTGCATCATAAACATCGCAGCAGTCGTCGCCCATGATTGCAGTGTAGGTGCTCATTCACACATCGCACCGGCCGTCCAAATGGCTGGGTATTCCAGCGCAGGCGAATGTTGTCTCCTTGGGTCCGGCAGTATTCTTTTGCCAGGGGTATCGGTCGGTGACAACGTCACCTGTGGGGCCGGTGCCGTGGTCACGAGAGACGTACCTCCGGGTGAGACGGCGGTCGGCGTCCCGGCACATACCCTGGACGATGCCGGTACGACACACGGACAGAGGTAATCGGCGTGCCTGAGTCATCCGAGAACGGGAATCCTACACTCAGCACCCACTCCTCGGGCACATCGGCCCTGAATTGGAGGAAGCGAGGCTTCGACCTCATCTTCTCCTCCCTCGGGCTCATCGTGCTCTCCCCTCTCCTCCTGTTGATCGCGATAGCGGTACGGCTTTCATCTCCCGGACCCGTGCTCTTCCGCCAGACTCGCCCCGGTCTTCACGGCAAACCTTTCACGTTGAGGAAGTTCCGCACGATGAGGGTGGCCGACCCGGACACCTCCCCCACTGACGACGTCATCCGGATGACCCGCGTAGGGCGCTTCCTCCGTTCCACCAGTCTCGACGAGTTCCCGGAACTGTGGAACGTCCTCGTGGGCGAGATGAGTCTGGTAGGCCCTCGTCCGCTGCTGATGGAATACCTCCCCCTCTACACCCCTCATCAAGCCAGGCGTCATGAGGTCCGCCCCGGCATCACGGGATGGGCCCAGGTGAACGGCAGGAACGCGATCTCATGGGAGGAGAAGTTCGACCTCGATGTCTGGTACGTTGACAACTGGAGCTTCATGCTCGACCTACGCATCCTGCTGATGACCGTCGGGAAGGTCTTCAGTCGTAGCGACATCGATGCGAGTGGAGAGGTGACGATGGAGCCCTTCAAAGGCTCGCAGACCACGGACGGAGAAGTATAGAGCAGATGAAGACCCGCTTGGCCATAGACGGTGGACCACCGGTACGCGAAGAGCCTTTCGCGCCCTGGCCTTTCTATACCGAAAAAGACGCCCAGGTGGTATCGGAAGTGCTCTTGTCGGGCAAGGTCAACTACTGGACGGGGGACCTCGGGCACAGGTTCGAAGACGCTTTCGCCGAACTGACCGCCGCCCGACATGCCCTCACCCTCTCGAACGGGACCGTCGCTCTGCATGGCGCCCTCACGGCTCTGGAAGTCCAGCCGGGTGACGAGGTGGTCGTGCCCGCAAGGACGTTCGTCGCGACCGCCAATGCCGTCTTGCTCGCCGGTGGCACGCCTGTGTTCGCTGATATAGACCCCGACTCCCAATGTGTGACCGCCGAGACCATCGAAGCGGTCCTCTCGGAATCGACACGGGGAGTCATCGTCGTGCATCTGGCTGGTTGGCCGGCTGACATGGACCCAATAACAGAACTCGCATCTCGAAGAGGTCTGTTCGTCGTAGAGGACTGCGCTCAGGCGTTGGGCGCCACTTATAAAGGTAGGTCCGTCGGTTCGATGGGTGATGCCGGCACGTTCTCCTTCTGTCAGGACAAGATCGCCTCCACCGGTGGCGAAGGTGGGATGCTGGTCACTTCTTCTGAGGAGATATGGCATGCCGTGTGGTCCATGCGCGACCACGGGAAGTCTTTCGAGCGCTGCAACGCTCAAGACACCGGGCATTGGGGCGTCGAGTTCAAGTGGTTGCACGAATCCGTGGGCACCAACTGGCGCATGACCGAGATGCAGTCCGCCCTGGGTCTCAGGGCTTTGGAGGAATTGGATGAGTGGCTCGCATCGAGACGCCGCAACGCTGCACTCCTGGACGAGGGACTCGGCCGGATCGATGGGATCCGCACGATCATACCCCTCCCACACGAAGGTCATGCATACTATAAGTACTACGCGTTCTTAGAGCCCGATCGCCTGAAAGAAGGGTGGTCCAGGAACAAGGTGGCTGCAGCCATCATGGCGGAAGGTATACCCTGCTTCTCCGGTGCCTGCCCAGAGGTCTACCGGGAGGACTCCTTCGTATCCGCCGGACTAGGGCCGGACGCGCCCCTGCCGAACGCTTCGTCGTTGGGCGAGACCTCCCTCATGTTCCTGGTCCATCCAACGCTGGATGAGGAAGACATGGCCGATACCGTGGAAGCGGTCTCCAAGGTGATGCAGGAAGCGGTGTCATAGAGTGAAAGAACGCCTGAAGAAGTCACGCAACGCGCAGATCCTCGTGATGGTGGTGTTGGACATCTTCATCATCGTCCTCTCGACGGTCATGGCGTACTTCATCCGCTTCCAGGGCGTCGTGCCTCCGAACTTCCTCGAGAACCTGGCTCCGGCAGCGCTTGCCGCTTCTCTCGTCTTCCCTCTCCTCTTCTGGCTCTTCCGCCTCTACCACCACGTCTGGCGCTACGCCGGCATAGACATGATCGTGAAACTCGCGATGGCCATCGCCATCGGTTTCAGCATCATGGTGGCAGCAGACTTCCTCGTCGCGACTCCAGAGGGCATGAGACCGGTACCCTTGGGCACTCTCCTCATCACGAGCACCTTCGTCTTCATGGGATGTGCAGGGATCCGCTCGTATGGACGTTTGAGCGTATACCTGCAGGGGCAGTCCTCCCAACATGCGCGTCGCGTGCTCATCATCGGAGCCGGAGATGCCGGCTCTCTCCTGCTCCGCGACATCGAATCCCGACCGGAAGCCGACATCAAAGTCATCGGGTTCCTCGACGACGACCCGTCGCGTCACGGTCGCCTCATCCGTGGAGTCAAGGTGCTGGGATCGATATCCGAGCTTCCGGAGATCGTCGGGAAGCAGGAGATCGATGAGGTGTTGCTCGCCATCCCCTCTGCGACTTCCGAAGAAAGACGCAAGATACTGGACGTGTGTTCCGACGTCGGGATCTCGGCGCGCATCATCCCTCAACTCACCGGTGATGCTCGAGTGGATGTGGCGTCCCTGCGCCAAGTCGAGGTGGAGGACCTGTTGGGTCGCGACCCGGTGGAGATAGACCTCAAAGGCATTCGAGAGAAGCTCGAGGGCGCTACGGTGGCGGTGACAGGCGCTGCAGGCTCCATCGGCTCGGAGTTGTGCCGTCAACTCGCGAACATGGGAGCCGAGCGACTGCTCCTGGTCGAGATCGACGAATCCAGGCTGTACGAACTCTATCTGGAGCTACTGGAGACTACCTCTTGCGACCCTGTGATGCACATCTGCGACATCCGCGACGACAGGAAGCTCACAGACATCTTCATGCGTGA
>CAYWAF010000128.1:0-3309 GCA_964456355.1 uncultured Eubacteriales bacterium
CCGTCCGACATGCCTGCCGCGACGGCTATCACGTTCTTGGAGGCCCCGCACAACTCCACGCCCACCACGTCGTTGTTGGTGTAGACCCTGAACGTGGGCGCCATGAACAGTTCCTGGAAGAGCCGGGCGATATCCTCGGAATAAGCGGCCACCACGGTCGCCGAGGGTATCTGCTTGCTGACCTCTTCGGCATGGTTGGGGCCGGAGAGGGCGGCCAGTCTCGAGCGGTTGCCCAACACGTCCTCTAAGACCTCGGTCATCCGCATGAGCGTGCCCTGCTCCACGCCTTTGGCGAGGTTTATCACCGGCGTGTCTTGAGGCAGGCAGGACGCCATGGCCTCGGCCGCGCTGCGCACCACGTGGCTGGGGGTCACGAAGACCACCGCCTCGGCCGAGGTGGCCGCCTCACAGATGTCGGATGTGGCGCGCACGCTCTCGGGTATCACGAGGTCTTTGAGATAGGAGGGGTTGCGGTGCTCGGTGTCGATGCTCTCGGCGACCTCCGGTCTCCTCGCCCACAAGACGACGTCGAGCCCTTTGGAGCCGAGCAGGGATGCGACCGCGGTCCCCCACGAACCCGCGCCTATGACCGATACGCTCACGCCTCACTCCTTGCCCTCAGGCCTGCCCCTCGCAGTGAAGGATATCTTCGATTCCTCGCCTCTGACGATCCGGACCATGTTGCTTCGATGCCTCCACAATACCAGTGCAGAAGCCAAAAACGACATGATCACGAAAGGTTCCCTGTCACCATATAGCAGCAGGACGAGGAAGGGGAACTCTGCAGCGATGACGATCGAGCCCAGGGAGACCCAGCGGGTCAGCGCGATGACGACGATGAACGTCGCCAGAAGTATCAGGAGCGCCACCGGGGTGATGATGATGAGACCGCCTGCAGCCGTCGCGATGCCCTTGCCGCCGCTGAAGCGTATGTAGGGCGAGTAGGAGTGGCCGAGTATCGCCGCTATGAAGGCGCAGATGAGCATCCAGTCGTAGAAGGGGTCGGAGCGCGGGATGCCGAAGCCGAAGACCCAGGCCGCAAGGCCCACGGCGAGCGCTCCCTTGGCGACGTCGAGGAGTGCCACCAGCAGAGCGCTGCGCCAGCCCAGCACCCGGTTGACGTTGGTGGCTCCCAGGTTGCCCGAGCCGTGCTCGCGCAGGTCGATGCCGTATCCCACCTTGCCCACGATGAGCGCGAACGGGATGGCGCCTATCAGGTACGCCGCGACGAGCGCGGCCACTATGCGGGCTACGTTCTCCACCCTCAGCCCTTCCTGCGGAACTTGAGACGGACAGGCGTGCCGGTCAGGTCGAAGGCCTCTCTCAAGCGGTTCTCGACATAACGATAGAACGCATCGTCCACGATTCTAGGGTCGTTGGCGAAGAAGGTGAACGTGGGAGGAGCACTCCCCGTCTGCGTGACGTAGTGGAGTCTGAGCGCCCGCCCTCCCTTGCTCACCGTATGCCCGAACTCCCTCATCTCGGTGAGCAGGCGGTTGAGCGCACTCGTGGGTATCTCCCGCAGGTAGGATGCGTAAGCCGTGTCTATCGCGGAAAAGACCTTGTGCACCTTGGCTCCCGTGAGGGCGGAGAGCCGTATCAGAGGCGCGTAGGAGACGAAGGCCAACTTCTCCCCCACCTGCTGCAAGAGGTCGGCGCGCTTCTCGTCGGTGTCGACGAGGTCCCATTTGTTGAGGAGCAGGACGAGCGCGCAGCCCTTCTCCACCGTGAAGCGCGCTATGCGCTGGTCCTGGTCGGTCACGCCTATCGTGGAGTCGATCACCAGCAAGGCGACGTCGGCCCTGTCGATCGCCCGCATCGCTCGGACGAACCCGTAGTACTCCACGTCCTCGTCTATGGTCGACTTGCGCCTCAGGCCGGCTGTGTCCACCAGGCGGTAGGAGGTCCCGTCGCGCTCTATGCGTACGTCCAGCGCATCCCGGGTGGTACCGGCCACGTCGCTGACTATCGCGCGCTCCACGCCCGCGAGGCGGTTGAGGAGCGAGGACTTCCCCGCGTTGGGGCGGCCGATGATGGCGACGTCTATGTCCTCGGCCTGCTCCGGCTCGGCCGCCTCAGGGAGCGCCTCGACTATCGCGTCCAGAAGGTCGCCTGTCCCGTGCCCGTGCAACGCCGAGACCGGCCAGGGCTTGCCCAGCCCGAGACTCCAGAACTCGTGTGCGGGCTCCTCGCGACCGGGGGTGTCGAGTTTGTTGACCGCGAGGAAGACCGGTTTCTTCACGCGCTTGAGCCGCTTGGCGACCTCGTCATCGCCCGGTGCGACGCCCGTGTCCGCATCCACCAGAAAGACGATGGCGTCGGCCTCCTCGGCTGCCACCATGGCCTGCGCGGTTATCGATTCGGAGAACGGGTCGTTGCGCGCGGACTCGATCCCCCCGGTGTCGATGAGCATGAACTCCACGCCGTTCCAGTCCGCCCTGTGGTAACTCCTGTCGCGCGTCACCCCGCGTGCCTCATGCACGATGGCCTCCGAGGCCTGGGCTATTCGGTTGACCAGCGTCGACTTCCCTACGTTGGGACGACCGACGACTGCGACGATAGGGAGCGCCATCGCTTATCACTGTCCAAGGAGTTCGGCGGGTCGGATGAGAGCGTTCGCCAGTCCCGCGGGCTCACAGGATACCAAACGCACCCTCGCGTTGCTCGACTCCCCTATCTGCTGGAGCGTCATGTCGTCGAGGGTCAGCCCCTCGTCGTTGAAGATTACGTCGGGCAACAGGTAGGAGGCATCCGCGTCCGCTGCAGCTAGCGCATCGCTGACGTCCTTCCCGGTGAGCAGACCGGCCACACTCACGTTCCCGCCGAAGAAGGCGTTCTGTACCGCGAGCACGCCGACGTCTTCGCCGAGGTCTGCGGCGGAGAGGAGACGTCCGAGGTGTGGGGCGAAGAGCGTGCCTGTGACGAGCACGGTCCTGTGGGAGGAGCCTTCGGAGCGGGCGGAAAGCGAGGCGGTGTGCTGTTCCCAGCCGTCGATGAACTCGCGCAGCATCCCTATGCCGTTCTCTATCTGCGGGAAGCCGTCGTACTCCTCAGCCGGGGGCACCGGCCGGCCCGCCGACAGATATAACTCGTCGGCCGCATAGACCCACCCGATGCCGCGTTGCTCGCGCATGGTCGCCTGCCAGGAGGCGATGTCGTCGAGCAGTCTCTCTGCGGCCTGCCTGTCGTCGCTGTAGGAGGCCGCTATGGAGCCGAAGCGCGTGTAGCCGACCGGGACGACGCCGACGGAGAGTACGCCGTCCACGGCAGAGAGCCGTTCGAGGGTGCGTGCCAGGTGCTCTCCGTCGT
>CAYWAF010000129.1:0-3262 GCA_964456355.1 uncultured Eubacteriales bacterium
TCTATCCTAGCGTTTTCTTTCCGCCCGCTCTAAGCGCTTGTTAGGCATCACGGCTCGGTGATCTCCAGGTCGCGGCATATCTTCTTGGCCAGGAAGTCGTTTATCTCGCGGTGCCTGGGGACCGTCGTCACCTTGGATGCAGAACGGTTGACGTACACGGAGTGCTTGCCGCCCTCCCGGAGCAGCTCGCATCCCTGCGTCCGCAGATGCCGGATGAGATCGGTGCGCTTCACGCCGTGATGCGCAGGGGCTCGCGAATCACCTCGCGGCCGCCAAGGCGTTCTTCTGCGAGCGCCCTGTTGGCGTCCAAGACGAGGTGGACGGCTTCAGCGAGGTTCTCACGTGCCTCTTCCAGTGTCTGTGCCTGTGTGTTCGCTCCGGGAAGCTCCTCGACGTATCCGATGTAGCCCTCCGGGACCTGCTCGAACACAGCTGTGAACTGTAGCTTCATGGTTTTGACCTCCGAGACTGAATCTAACACGGACGGCCCGTTGATGCCTAACGGTTAGCGGATCGACGCCACAGACTCACGACACCTTGCGCTCAAGCCTCTCCGCGATCCATATCTTGATGACCGACTGACGGGTGACCCCTAGGCGTTTTGCCTCCCTGTCGAGAGACTCGACCATCCAGACAGGGAAGTCCACGTTGACCCTCTTGACCTCTCGGAGCGGGCGGCGGGCACCCTTCAGGTCGAGTTCGCCTGTGACGTCCTCGCCGTCATCGAACCTCTTGTCGAACTCACTCGCCTTCATAAAGCGACACCTCCTCGTCGCGCGAACGGCGCACGGAGATGATCCGTATCCTGCCCTCACGGTACGTGATGACGGCCGACCAGTGCTTGTCGTCTATGATGCCCACCACCAGATACCGCGGTTCGTCTTCGGTCCGCGCCGGGACCTCGATGAGTATGTCGTCTGACCAGAGCCGTTGTGCCTCCACGAAATCGATGTCGTGTTTTGCCCAGTTGCGCTCGCTTTTGGTCTCATCGAACTCGAAGAGCACGGATACCTCCGACTAAGATATATATTATGGTATAGAAAGCATACCATAAACACTCAGAGATATTCCTCTGTGGCGTGGTACCGCTAACGGTTAGCGCATCAGCTGCGAGGCGCAGCTGATGCTTTCCTGTTCGATTCTAACGCTCCGTGTGCCGAGTTCTGAATGCGCTTGTTCGAGCCACATCCATAGGACTACAGCCTGTCCTGCCAGTAGAATGGTCGACGACGGCCATGAGCCACGGCCAGAACGTACACGTCGTCATCGATGAGCGCGTAGATTAATGCGTAGGGAAAACGTGTCATGAGCTTTCGGCGAGCGTGCCCGAAGACGATCGGTGAGGATTCGGGCAAGGAGCGTACTTGATCACCTGCGTGCTGGAAGTCATCAAGGAACGCGGAGCCGAGACCGGGTCCTTCAAGATCGTAGTAGGCTGCTGCTTCGTTGAGTTCCTGCTGGGCCGCGGGGTGTAGGCGTACCTGCCGACTCATCGACGTGCAGCACGCGCTTTGGAGAGCGCCTCCTCCATGGGTACCGTCTTGACGGCTCCGGTGACGATCTGCTGGTGTCGACGCTCCGCTTCCTCGAGCCAGAGCTGTTCGATCTCCGGTTCACTCAGGTCGTCGAGACTTTCGAGAAGATCGCGAGCGAGACTGGCTCGCGTAGAAGGGTCCAGCCGAAGTGCTTCCTGTTTCAAATCATCGATGGTCATCGCAGATCACCTCGCCGTCATCGTGCTGCCAAGTTTATGATACACCGACGACTGATATGCTGATTGGATATTTGGATGTTTGGTCGAACGTGTTTAGGTTGACCTGCAAACCGAGGCCGATCACGGCCCCAAATGAAGCATAGCTCACTGCCGAGGTTTGGCTGGTCCAAGCCGGGGTTAGGCGTTTTCGCTCAAGTTCGGATCCATCAATCGTTCGCTGCGCCATATACGGACGATAGAGACCGTAGTGTCCTCGCGACGGTAGACGATCCGATACGGGGGGAGCTCAAGTTCGCGAAGCGATGGTGTGTCGAACTCCGGCACGATCTTGCCGGAATCGGGAAACATCGCCAACTGGTCGATGCGTTCGATGATGGCGCTGACAAGGCGCATGCCAGTCTCTGGTACTTGCTGAGAGGCATACCATTCAACGATTTCGAGAAGATCGTCTTCCGCAGACTTCGCGAAGTCGACATCGAAACGCGCATTCATCAGTCGAGACCCAGCCGACGCTTCACTTCCGCGAGTGAGACGACGCGTCCTGCGTCGATGTCAGAGAGGCCGACAACGACGGCACGCATGAACTCGCGTTCCTCTTGCGCAGCTTCATACTCAGAGAGTGCCTGCACAACTGCGACGCCGCGTCCGTGGCTGGTGAGCAGCACCGGACGGCCGGTCTCATCGACGCGACGCACGACCCTACCCGGATTCACCTTCATGTCACCGAGAGGGACGACATCTTCCGAGAACTTCACGGCACCACTCATGTCCGACTCCAATCGTAACCTGAATACTGGTACGGATTATAGCACCATTATACAGGTGAAGAAACACGCCTAGTTGTTCGGTTCGTACACGTTGTTGTCACAGGACCCGGCTGATCGGTGGCTGGTAGCCGATGCCTCCGTGCGGACGATCCATATTGTAGTAGTGGAGGAACGTCTCGAACATCCCTGAGCGCTCCTCGTTGCTGGAATACGCCTCCGCGTAAGCCCACTCGTTGACGAGGATCTTGATGAGCGCCTCGGCCTTGCCGTTGGTCTGCGGATGATAGGGCCTGGTCTTGAGCTCGGCGATATCCCTTTCGGCCA
This sequence comes from uncultured Eubacteriales bacterium, assembly GCA_964456355.1. GTDB lineage: Bacteria > Actinomycetota > Coriobacteriia > Anaerosomatales > CAYWAF01 > CAYWAF01. The sequence goes on from CAYWAF010000129.1 coordinate 2,806, forward strand.
GGTATCCGCAGAACAGGTGCGAGCGGTAGTTGGCCCCGTTGTCTGTGAGGATGCGCTTGACCGTGATGCCTGCACCCTCGAAGAAGTCGAGTGCGCGTCTGAGGAATCCCACCGTCGTCTCGGCACGTTCGTCATCCAGGATCTCGGCGTAGGCGAGACGTGAGTGGTCGTCTACCGCCACATGGACGTACTCGAATCCGCCCCCGCCCTTGCGGTGTCCCTTCCGTCCATGCACGCGCCAGCCGCCGCCTCCGGGGATGCGTCCGAGCTTCTTCACATCGAGGTGGAGCATGTCTCCGGGATGCGGCCACTCGTAGCGGACGGACGGCTCACGTTCTCGGACCTTGAGCCGGCTCAGACCGAAGCGCCGCAGGATCGCATAGATCGTCGAGGCCGCGACCTTGAGCTTCCAGGACAGCCAGCGCGGCCCACGCCTATGTCGCAGGCGTGCCTTGAT
>CAYWAF010000130.1:0-3252 GCA_964456355.1 uncultured Eubacteriales bacterium
CGGAAGACTGGCTGGCGGCATCGATGCCATACATCCGGAGCGCACGTTCGGCATCTTGAGTTCGGCAGGTTCTTGCGGGAGGTAGGTCGCGGTAGGCCGCCTGTGACAGGCTTGTCGCACTGTCGGACTCGGTCCTGTCCCGGGCTTGCGTTACAGGTGCTGACCTTCTCGGCGAGTTGCGCAGCAGCTTGATTCCATCAAATGTGACGTATAATATGATAGATAGTTATACGTCAGGAGGCGTTTGTGCCATGAACACGAAGCTCACTCTCCGACTCGATGATGAACTCATCAAGCGCGCCAAACGCTATTCGGCCAGATCGGGCAAGTCTGTCTCCCAGATGGTCGCGGACTTCTTCGCGCTCATCGACGCGCAGGAAGCCGACATCGAGGTCACCCCGCGCGTCCGCTCGCTCCGTGGTGTACTCTCCGGCTCAGACTTAGATGAACACGATTATCGGCGTCATCTGGAGGAGAAGCATCGGTGAGGGTGCTTTTCGACACGAACGTCATCCTCGACCATATGCTCGAGCGCGAACCGCACCTCGATGCGACCGAGAAGTTGCTGAGCCTTGTCGACATCGGAGCGATCGACGGTGTGATCTGCGCAACGACCGCCACCACTATCCACTACCTCACATCCAAGGCGCTGGGCTCCAAGGAGGCCGCTGAGCATCTGCGGACGTTGCTTGCCATGTTCGATGTGGCGCCTGTCGACCGAGAGATCCTGCGAAGTGCTCTCGATGTGGACTTCTCCGATTATGAGGATGCTGTGCTACACGAAGCTGCCCTGGAAGCAAAGGCGACAGCGATAGTCACGCGCAACAACAAGGATTTCGTGCGCTCGACGCTCCCTGTGTTCACTCCGTCAGAGCTTCTCGCTGCAGTACGAGCCGGCTCGAAGTAAGATGCGGCCTACCGGACGTCTCCATGAACCTCCCGCTGCTCTGTAGCTCACCTACTTCGTGGGAGAGCCGATATATCCGCCGACCGGCATGCAGGGAGAGGTGTCCGCGCAAGCAGTAGAGGAGTTCGCACAGCGGCGATCCGCTCGATGAACGACCTCATCAAGGAGCACGGCAGACCGCTGCAGGCATCTTGAAAGATATCCCAGATTTGGGATAATAAACCCATGACTGACACGCGCATCAAGGAGCTTGTATGGATCGCATCCTCGAAGAAGGACCTGTGCAAGTTCCCCGGAGAGGTACGGCAGGTAATGGGCTTTGCTCTCTATCAGGCGCAAGTTGGTGACAAGCATATTGCTGCGAAGCCGCTCAAGGGCTTCCGAGGCGCGGGTGTGCTCGAGGTGGTAGATGACTTCGACGGCGATACATATCGGACGGTCTACACCGTGAGTTTCGATGATGTGGTCTACGTATTGCATGCATTCCAGAAGAAGTCCAAGAGAGGCTCGACGACTCCGAAACCAGATATCGACTTGATCAAGAAGCGACTCGCCATTGCTCGCGAGCACCATGCGAACCGCAGTGATTTAAGAAAGGGTGACAAACGATGACTCGCAAGCAGTCTGATTATGAGACCAGCTCAGGTAACGTGTTCGCTGATCTCAATCTTGCCGATTCTGACGAGCTTATTGCGAAGGCCGCACTCGCTCGTCAGATCGTCAGTATTGCCACTCATAGACATCTGACCCAGGCTCAGACCGCTCAGATTCTTGGCACTACTCAGCCCAAGGTCTCCGATCTTTTCCGCGGGCATCTTGATGGCTACTCTCTTGAGCGACTGATACGTTACTTGAATGCTCTTGATCGTGACGTCCGGATCGTTGTCACCAAAAAGCCGCGTACTCGGAAACGTGCTCTTACTTGGGTGGCGAATTCGCTCAAAGGCGCGAGAGCTCGGGTCTCTCACAACTGAGTGCGCCAGCTTCCACAGACGCTGCTGGAGGGTCGATGACTTTTTGTACGTCAGGCAACTGCATCGACGGACGGATCCAGGCGCCGGTCGCTACCTATCTCCAGGAGCGATTCAGGGTTTCCTATGTGGACCCGCTGGTGCTCGGACTCTGGGTCGATGAGGGCGGCGAGGTCACTGAGGGTGCTACAAAAGGTGGATAATCAAACCTAGACCAGTCCACCAATGGACTCTGACCCTCATGGAGGGCCATGACAGCTCGAACGACATCCCGCTTCGCCTTCTGCGCCATCCTCTTGACCGCAGCACTCGCTTCGGGCTGCGTGATGCAGAACACTCCTACTTCCGACTCTGCTGATGCTCTGAAAGATCCACCACCTCTAAGCATCGATGACACAGAGAGTGTCCAGGCCTCCTTGGAAGATCTCTTCGACACAGTCTATGACCTCGACATCGAACGCTTCCCGGACGATGACGTAGATGCCGGAGAAGGTCCCTCACGTGCCAGTGCGCTGGTGGTCGTGGACCAGGGGTCGCTGGAGGAGACAAGGGTCGTCGATCAAGCCGCGTTCTTCCTGCTCGACCTCATGCAACACTCCACTCCTGCCACTGCGAGTCTTCAGGTCGAGATTCAAGCACCTGAACCGGTCTCACACCCTGCAGACGATGCGGAGTGGACGATGGTCGGGCGCATGTATACGTGGGAGCCACGGATCGACCATCCCTTTGCGGTCCCCACGGAGCGAGAGGACACGATCACTCTCTGGAGTACCACTACTTCCGCGCTAAGCGAGATCTACCGCGGCGTGGGCTCTGCCGAACCCATAGCCATCTTCCGTGACATCACCGCCGAGGTCGTCTCCAAGGCAGCCGATGGCATGCTCCCTGAAGCCGAACCCTGGGTGAAGCGGCCGTTCGAGTACGAACTCAGACCTAACAGTCTCAGTCTCGGATTCGAGTTGCCACTGCCTGTCACCGAGTATCGTGCCGGTGTCGAATACGTGGCCGAAGGGATGCTTGGCTACTCCGGCACCGACAGTCGAGGCAGGCCGCTCCACAAAGACCTCACGCTCTATCTGCCACACGGAGCCCCACTCGAGCTGGTCTTGCGCGACGTGGAGTCCGGGACGGAGACGATCTCACGGCCTGGAGAGGGTCCGGCCGTCGAGATGGTGCTGAAGCCGGAGACAGGGCTTTCAGAAGAGTTCCCGTTCGTCTTCCCGCATCCCGGTCGGTACGAGGTCTTCCTCCGGATAGCAGGGGAGGGCGATCCCGCACGCACCAAAGGGGTCTGGATCGATGTCACAGGTCAGTGAGTCCTCCTTCTAGCCCCACTTGTGCTACACTCTCACCTGCACTTTCTTCAGGGCGGGG
>CAYWAF010000131.1:0-3237 GCA_964456355.1 uncultured Eubacteriales bacterium
GAGCGCACGACCTCCACGGCGTTGGCGCTGGTGCAGCAGATGTCGGTGAGCGCCTTGACCGCCGCGGTCGAGTTGACGTAGGTGACCACGGGGATGCCGGGGTTCTCGTCCTTCCAACGAGCGAGGTCCGCGGCATCCATCATGTCGGCCATCGGGCAGCCCGCACGCGGCTCGGGCATGAGCACGGTCTTTTTCGGCGAGAGGATCTTGGCCGTCTCGGCCATGAAGTGGACGCCGGCGAACACTATTACCTCGGCATCCGTCGCCGCAGCCTGCCTGGAGAGTCCGAGCGAGTCTCCCGTGAAGTCCGCCACGTCCTGGACCTCGGAGCGTTGGTAGTTGTGCGCGAGTATCACCGCACCGCGCTCTTCGGCCAGGTCGCGGACCTCGGCCGCCAGTGCGACCGCGTCTTGCGTGTCTTCCACTGTGCTCTCCTGCATGTCGTCGGATATGTATGGGTCCTGCTGTCGGCCCTACCCCGCTTCCGCGGGCGGCACGAGCGCCACATTGTCTATCAGGCGGGTCTTCCCGGCGTAAGCGGCCACTATCGCCCGGGCCTCCCTGTCGACACGCTCCAGCGGCTCGAGGGTCTGAGCGTCCACCACGGCAGCATAGTCCACGACGAGCCCACCTGACTTGGCGAGTTCCTCGTCCATCACAGCGACGACCGCTGAGGCGTCGGACTCGCCCCAGGCGACCGCCTCGGCGGCCTTGTGGAGCGCTTCGCTGATGGCAAGGGCGTCACGGCGCTCCTCGGCAGAAAGATAGGCGTTACGGCTGGACATCGCCAGTCCGTCACGCTCCCTTATCGTCGGACAGCCCACCACGGTCACGGGCATGTCCAGGTCGCGCACCATCCGTTCGACGATCTTCAGTTGCTGGTAGTCCTTCTCGCCGAAGAAGGCGAGATGCGGGCGGACGATGTTGAGGAGTTTGGCCACCACGGTCGCCACGCCCGTGAAATGACCCGGCCGCGAGGCGCCTTCCCAACGCATGGCGAGCGGCCCCGGATCCACGGTCACCGAGGCGTCCCACGCATACATCGTCTCGGCTCCGGGCGTGAAGACGAGGTCCACGCCTTCTGCGGCAAGCAACTCCAGGTCGTGTGCGACATCACGGGGGTAGGTCTTGAAGTCCTCGCCCTCGCCGAACTGGGTGGGGTTCACGAAGATGGATACGACGACGTAGTCGGTGCGGACACATGCCGTCCTCACCAGCGAGAGATGACCTTCGTGCAGCGCGCCCATCGTGGGGACGAACCCGACGGTCTTGGCCTCGCGCTTGGCCTCTGCGACGGCCTGTCCGGCCTCTTCCTTGGAGTAGACCTGTTCCATGACTACCCCGATGCCTCTCCGGACTCCTCCGACGCGGGATGCGACGCACCCTCCAGACGCTCCAAGTCCGAAAGGACCGAGGGGTCCATCGCCGAGCCGTGCTTCTCTTGCGGGAACGTCCCCTCACGCACCTCGTCGACGTACGCCGAGATCGCAGCACGTATCTGTGAGCCGACCTCTGCATAGCGCTTGGCATGGCGAGGAGTGAACTCGCCTAACCCGAGAAGGTCGTGATAGACCTGCACCTGACCGTCACATCCGGCACCTGCGCCGATGCCGATGGTGGGAACGGAGAGCTCGGCGGTCACGATCTCGGAAAGTTCCGCGGGGATGCACTCCAAGACCACCGAGAAGGCACCTGCCGCCTCGAGTGCGCGGCAGTCCTCTATGAGCGCGATGGCTGCAGCGGTCTCCTTGGCCTGGACGCTGTAGCCGCCCAACTGATGGACCGACTGGGGCGTGAGGCCGACATGACCCATCACGGGGATGCCTGCGCCGGTCAGCCTCTCGACCAAGGGAGCGACGTCACGCCCGCCCTCGACCTTCACGGCCTTCGCGCCGGCCTCGGCCAGGAAACGACCCGCGTTGTGCATCGCTTCCTCCACGCTCACCTGGAAACTCATGAACGGCATGTCGGCGACGACCAGGACACGCTCGGTCGCTCGGACGACTGCAGCGGTGTGACGGAGCATGTCCTCCATCGTGACGGGCAGGGTGGAGTCATAGCCGAGCACGACCATGCCCAGAGAGTCACCGACCAGGATGATGTCCACTCCGGCCTCTTCAGCCAAGTGCGCAGAAGGGGCGTCGTAGGCGGTCACCATCACGATGGGCCTGCCTTCGGACTTCATGCGGCGGAGCATGGTGGTGGTGACGGGACTCACATCACCTTCAGGGGTGGCGCTCATGACAAGACTCCCTTCCCTACTGCCGTCCCAGCCTCGTTTTCCCGAGGTCCAGGCGGCCCCGCTCGGGGGAAGGAGAGTATACCACCACATGGGGGCATCCATCGCGCCTACCTGGGGCGGAGCGTCTTGAAGAAGGGGTCGCACCAGAGGCAGGTCAGAGGGGTGGCGTCTTACTCGAAGACGTCCTTGACGTCCTCGCGCACCGCTTTGCTGACCGCACCCTGCCCGCCTATGAACTTGAGCGTGGCGATGTAGTCGACATGCTCGGACAGACACGCCTCGGTCTTCGGGTGCAGGTACGGCGTGGGCGTGAGCAGCATGACCGAACGGTCCACTCCTTGAAGGACGCCTCCCGTGAGCGCATCGGGGAAGTTCCAGCCGGTAGCGAGAGCGACTCCGTCCCAAGAGAGCCCGGCGTCGCTGCATCCGTACTCGGCGACCGCCACAGCCGTGGCATAACGATGCGTGCCAGCGAGCCTATCGACAGTGCCCGGGAGAGTCGCATCGAGTTCCGCCTCATAAGCAGGAGAGACCACGCCCACTCCACCGAGTATGTGAGCGTCGGTCACGCCATCGGTCCTCATCGCGGAGGCCAGGTCGCTCGGCTCTCTGCGAGGACTTGCCAGATAGATGGGCCATCCGTTGGTCACCGCCAGAGGCGAGCCGCTCAAAGCGTCAGGGAAGTTCGCGCCCGTGGCTACGAACGCGGTGCCGTCGTAGTAGGGTCCGAGCCTGCTTATCACGGCTTGGGCCACCGCCTCCGCTGTCTCATAGCGAGTGAGCCCACCCAGTCGGACGATGTTCTCGCGCGGTATGCCTGCATCCACGAGGTCGTCGATCACCCCCGGAGCCACGGCACCTTCGCCTCCTAAGACGAAAGCCGAGGTCGCACCCAGTCGGGTGACCTCGCTCGCTGTGGCGGTGGGAAGATAGTCGGTCATGCACAGCAGCATCGGGGCATCGTAGACCCCCGCCAGCGCGGAACCGCTCAAGGC
>CAYWAF010000132.1:0-3208 GCA_964456355.1 uncultured Eubacteriales bacterium
CCTTCTTGGGCGCGACGGCGCCGGTCTCAGAGTTCGAAGACATCGCCGTCCTCCGCCTCGATGCGGTCCTGGAGTCCGACCAGTCGCTCGATCCCGCTTGCCGCGAGCGCGAGCAGGGCATCCAGTTTCTGCTTGTCGAAGGGGGTCCTCTCACCGGTACCCTGGACCTCGATGAAGCGACCTCGGCCGTCCATGACGACGTTCATGTCGATCTCTGCGACCGAGTCCTCCGAGTAGTCGAGGTCGAGCATGAGTTCGCCGTCGACCATCCCGACGCTGGTGGCGGCCACGTTCTCCATGAGCGGGATCTCGGAGATCTTGCCTGCATCGCGCCACATCTTGAACGCATCGCACATGGCGATGTACGCACCTGTCACAGCAGCCGTGCGGGTGCCTCCGTCGGCCTGTATCACGTCGCAATCGATGTGCATGGTGGCCTCGCCACCCATGGCAGACATGTCCACCACGGCCCTCAGCGACCTGCCTATCATGCGTTGTATCTCGTGCGTCCTACCCTTGGGGCCTCCACTCGTGGCCTCACGACGGGAGCGCGTGTGGGTGGACGCCGGCAGGAGTGCATACTCGGCAGTCACCCAGCCGAGCCCGCTCCCTTTTCGCCAGGAGGCCACACCTTCCTCTATGTTCGCCGCACAGAGCACCCTCGTGTCACCCAGCTCGAACATACAGCTGCCGTGAGCGTGCTTGAGGTAGCGACGCGTCACCCGCACGGGCCTCATCTCGTCAGGCGCTCGCCCGTCGTTGCGTTGCATGAAGACTCCTCCCGACTCCGTCCTCGTCGTCCTCGTCCGTGTGCTCGATATCTTTCATACCACGAAACTCTCCAGTTCCGTGGCTGCGTTGACAGGCCCGTCGAAGACGGCGGCCGCCTCTCTGACTATCCGCTCGCGGTCGGAAGTGGGCCAGATGTGGGTGAGGACGAGGCGTTCGGCGCCTGCACGAGCCGCCACCTCTCCGGCCTGCCTGGCAGTCATGTGCCGGGCGCGACCCGCATACTCCTCGGGCAGGGTGGCCTCGGCCAAGAGCAGATGCGTGCCCTCGGCAGCGGCATCGACGGCTTCGCCGGGAGCGGTGTCAGAGGTGTAGCACATGCGTCTGCCGGTCGCGGCCTCCTCGACGCACAGAGCGAACGTCGGCTCGGTGTGGTCGACCGCATGCGGGGTCACGTCGAGCCCGCCGACCGTGACGGTGACGCGGTCTTCGATCGCAGTGACCACGAAGGCCTCGGCGAACTCCCTCCTGCCCCTTTCCGAGAGGAGAGCTCCCATGCTCTCCACCAGCCCCACCGGAGCATACAGTCGGAGCGGCGGTGCGGGACCCTCCGGTGCGTAGCGCAAAAGCGCCTGGAACGAGTAGACGTCTGCGAAGTGGTCCGTGTGCCTGTGGGTGACGAAGACGGCATCCAGTGACAGTGGGTCTGCGATCTGGCCGAGCATGGAAAGCACGCCGTTGCCGCAGTCGAGAAGTATCGAGGTCTCTCCCGAGCGGACCAGGTGACCGGAGCACGCCTGCCCCGGACCGGCGTACGATGCCGATGAGCCGAGCACCGTCAGCTGCATCAGGCCTCCTCCTCGCTCCCGACCTCATCGGGGATCCCGACGGCAGCCGCTTCGAGCATGCGTGCGTCCGGCAACGCTTCCAGCTCGTCGAGCGATACGTGCTCGACCGAGGGTATCGACTCCCTGAGCACACGGGAGCCGAGACGCGCGAACTCCTCCGCATCGCCTGTGGTGGTGAAGTGGTGGGACGGAGACCCGCCCGAAGAGGGAGCGAGCCCTCCCTTGCGCTCCAACACCTCCGCCACCTCGCGTGCGGTCTCCTCGGCAGAGGAGATGAGCCGTACCTTGGAGCCGACGGTCTGCTGGATGGCAGCGGACAGGAGTGGGAAGTGCGTGCAGCCCAGGACGAGCGTGTCGATGCCCGAGCGCTTGAGAGGGTCGAGATAGTCACGCGCCAACTCGTGGAAGGAGGGGCGTATGACGACGTCGGAGGATTCGGCCAGCCACTCCTCCAAAGGACCCGGTCCGCGACGGAGGCCGGCCTCCACGACGTCCACGAACTTCGGGGTCGCCTTGGAGAAGACCGTCACTCCCGCATCGAGGGCTCTGACGGCCTTGCTGTATGCGCCCGAATCGATGGTCCCCGTCGTGCCTATCACGCCCACCTTGCGGTTGACCGTGGCTCGGACCGCCGCCCGAGCGCCGGGTTCGACCACACCGATGACAGGCACGTCGAAGAGCCGCTGCGCCAACGCCAGACCGGCCGCGGTCCCCGTGTTGCAGGCGATGACGATCATCTTCACCGGTCGTGCGGACATCCAAGCGCATATCTCGACCACGAACCGACGTACCTCGGCAAGGTCGCGCGGTCCGTAAGGACAGCGCGCGGTGTCGCCGAGGTAGACGATGCTCTCGTATGGGAGAGCATCTTCGATCTCACGCATGACGGTAAGCCCGCCGAGCCCGGAATCGAAGATGCCGATAGGAAGCGTGTCCATGTCACGAGTATATGCTTTATCGCTCCGTTTTCGGCCTGCTACCCGTATACTCGCCGCATGGATATGTTGGTCATATGCATAGGCAACAAGGCTCGTGGCGACGATGGTGCCGCACGGCGGACGGCAGAGCTGCTCGAAGGGCGCCTGCCAGAGAGTGCCCGGCTCGTCTCCCGTCCCCAGCTCGACATCGTGATGGTCGACGACATCGACCGCGCCGAGACGGTGGTGTTCGTGGATGCCGAACGCAGGAACATTCCTGCCGTGAGCATCGCTCCGCTCACCCCTTCACGAGAGAGCACAAGCTCTCCCGCTGCGCATGCCTTGGACCCGGAGACGCTTCTGTCGCTCGTCGCATCCCTTTACGGCAAGGTCCCGGAAGCACATCTGGTCAGCATAGCCGCACCCGACATGGAACACGGAGAGGGCCTCTCGGAGACTGCGAAGGCCGCCTCCGAAGAAGCGGCCTTCGCAGTGCTCAATCTTCTGACCCGGCGGTCATGAGCGTGACCGAGGGCCTCATGGAAGTCCGACGGCCGACTTCCATTGCTCCAAAGCGTCTTGTGCGCCGGAGACACCCCACATGTCTATGACCCGCTGGTCTTTGGCGATAGCTTCGCAAAGCTTCTCGTACTCATACTCCTGGATCCCCATCGTCGATACGCCGGTGGAGTTGGACGCCGAAGCCAAGATGAG
>CAYWAF010000133.1:0-3206 GCA_964456355.1 uncultured Eubacteriales bacterium
GAAGGAGTTCTTGCACAGCATCCTCTCGCAGCACTTCAAGGTCATATCTACTGAGGGCAACCAGAACAACGAGCTCGGAGTTCCCTTCACGCTCCTGCGTGCAGGTGCGGACACCGATATCCTCGTCGTGGAGATGGCCATGCGGGGACTCGGCCAAATCGCCCATCTATGTGAGATAGCCAAGCCTACGGCCGGCTTGGTCACCAACGTGGGAACCAGTCATATCGAGATGCTCGGAAGCCAGGAGGCGATACTCTCCGCGAAAGGGGAACTCGTCAGCGCCATACCTCCAGACGGATATGTCTTCTTGAACAAAGACGACTCCCTCTCTACAGAACTCGCTTCCAAGGCGGAAGCGAAGGTCGTCTTCTACGGGTTGGAGACAGGGGCCGACGTCCACGCCGAGAAGATCACTATAGACGAGGACTCGTGTGCCTCTTTCGAGTTGATCACTCCCTCCGGGAGCCGGTCTGTGACCTTGTCGGTCCCCGGACGGCACAACGTCTACAACGCTCTCGCTGCCGCTGCTGTCTCCGAGTATCTGGAGGTCTCTCTCGACGAGATCGCGACAGGTCTGTCCGTCGCACGCGCAGGAGAGATGAGGATGCAGGTCTTCGAGAGCGCAGGTGGCGTCCATGTCATCAACGATGCGTACAACGCCAACCCGTCCTCCATGCGTGCAGCCATCGAGACACTTGCCGAGGTGGACACGACGGGCAAGCGTATCGCAGTACTCGGCGATATGGCCGAGCTGGGCTCCCTCAGCGAACTCGCTCACTTCAGGATCGGCGAGGAGCTGGCGAGGTTGCCGATAGATGTCTTGGTCACGGTCGGCGAGAAGGCCGAACGGATAGCGGACGGTGCGCGGGCTGAAGGGATGGACGAGGACAGGATGGTCCGCTGTGACACCGTCTCTGAGGCGGTAGCAACGTTGAGCGGGATGTTGGAGCCCGGGGACGTCGTCTTGGTCAAGGCCTCTCGAGTGATGGGTCTCGAACACGTGGTGGAAGGGATAGTCGAGCTGGATGTTTAGGCTGGCCCAATATCCGACCTACCAGGTCTTTCTGGGTGTCGTTCTCGCACTCGTGGCCTCGGCCGTCCTCTTTCCTTTCTGGATCAAGGTCTTACGCTTCAGGAACATCGGGCAACAGGTGCGCGCCGACGGTCCGCAAGGACATCTCGTCAAGCAAGGGACGCCCACCATGGGCGGCGTACTCATCCTGCTGGTCGTGGCCGGCACCTGGCTCGCGTTGGGGAACATCGGTCGCCTGTCCGCCCTCGTCTTCTTCGCGATGGCCGCATGCGGGGCGCTGGGTTTTGTGGATGACTGGTCGAAGGTGTGGCATGAGCGCTCATTGGGCCTCAAGCCCAGGGCGAAGCTGTTCTGGCAGGCGTTGATATCGGTCTTCTTCGGGCTGCTCGCCGTGAACTGGGCAGGACTTTCCTCGCACGTGGCGCTACCGCTATCCAGCAGCGCTCTCGACCTCGGCGTCATCACCTCCTCGTTCGATCTCGGCGGTATCACGCTGATCGTCCCCTGGCTCTATCTCGGGCTAGTCTTCCTCATGATCCTGGGTACCTCCAACGCCGTGAACCTGACTGATGGCCTGGACGGTCTCGCGGCTGGCACGGTGACGATCGTGACCCTTGCGTATGCAGGCATCGCGTTCCGGCAGAACCGCTTGGAGATATCCCTCCTGGCTGCTGCCATAGCCGGCGCATGCATCGGCTTCCTCTGGTACAACTCGCATCCTGCGGACATCTTCATGGGAGACACAGGCTCTCTCGGGCTGGGAGCGGCCATAGCGGCGTTCGCCATCGTCACCAAGACCGAGCTGTTGCTCATTCTCATCGGCGGTATCTATGTCATCGAGACCTTGTCGGTGATCATCCAGGTCACCTTCTTCAAGTTGACCGGCAAGCGTGTCTTCAGGATGGCGCCCATCCACCACCACTTCGAGATGCTCGGATGGTCGGAGACGAAGGTGATGGTGCGCTTCTGGATCGTGACGGGGATATTCGCCGGCGCCGGCTTCGCACTCTACTTCGTCGGGACGGTGAGGGGCTGAGGTGGAGATTCCTCGAAGCGACATATTGGTGGTCGGGCTAGGAGTCTCCGGCGAGGCGGCTGCACGCTTCCTGGCGACGCACTTCGCTGCCGACGACGTGAGTGTGGTCGCAGTGGACTCGGCCGATACCCCTCTCTTGCATGCAGCCGCAGACAGGCTGGCTGCTCTCGGGGTGACCGTGATGCTCGGGGTGGAGGAAGTGCAGGGTGAGTTCGGGCTTGCCGTGGTCAGTCCCGGCATCCCTCCATCCTCCCCGTTGCGCATGAGCGCGGAGTCGCATGCCCAGGAGATGATAGGGGAGTTGGAGCTCGCGTACCGGATATCGGATTCGCCATGGGTCGCCGTGACCGGCACCAACGGCAAGACCACAGTCACCTCGCTCATCGCCCACCTGATGGGCTCGGCCGGGCTGCCAGCGTCCGTTGCGGGCAACATAGGCCGCGCGGCGGTGGAGGTGGCGGAGACGGCGGGCCCCTCGAACACCATCGTCGCAGAGGTCTCCTCCTTCCAGCTCGCCGCGACCCGCGATTTCCATCCTCGCGTGAGCGTGCTTCTCAACATCTCGCCCGACCACCTGGACTGGCATGGCTCGATGGAGGCGTATGTGTCCGACAAGGCGGCCATCTTCAAGAACCAGGTCGCTGGTGATACCGCGGTCGTGAACGTGGACGACTCGTTGTGCGCTGAGCTTGCCCGGGCGGCGTCCGGAGCAGGCGTGGACGTGCTGGAAGTCAGCACGCATGCCGTGCCCGAGCGTGGAGCAGGCCTCGAAGAGGGCGTCCTCGTCCTGACGACCGGGTCCAAGCGTGTCAGGCTTCTACATCGCGACGAGTTGAGCATCAAAGGCGACCACAACGTCGGCAACGCGTTGGCAGCGGCTGCCGCTGCAGAAGCGTGTGGAGCCGTTCCAGAGGCCATAGCCGACGGACTGCGCACGTTCGAGCCGATACCACACAGGCTCGAGTCCGTGGCCGTCGTCGATGACGTTGAATACGTCGATGACTCGAAGGCGACCAATCCGGATGCAGCCATGAAAGCCCTCACGGCCTTCGCTGATCGTCCGGTCGTCATCCTGTTGGGCGGTCGGAACAAAGGCAACTCCTTCGAGGGACTCGCAAAGTCGGTGGCAGATAGGTG
>CAYWAF010000134.1:0-3200 GCA_964456355.1 uncultured Eubacteriales bacterium
GTCGGAACAAAGGCAACTCCTTCGAGGGACTCGCAAAGTCGGTGGCAGATAGGTGCAAGACGGCTGTAGTCTTCGGTGAGGCTGCTCCCGTCCTCGCAAAGGCCCTCGTTGCCGCCGGCATGGAGCCCTTGCGATGTGTCGGGCTGGGAGAAGCGCTCGAGGCGGCGTCCGATCTCGCTTCTCCCGGAGACGTGGTGCTCCTCTCGCCTGCGTGTGCCTCCTTCGACCAGTTCGATGACTACGCGGCACGGGGGCGTTTCTTCCGGGACGCTGTCGAGCGGATGGCAGAGGAGGTGACGCGAAGTGGCTGAGAGGAAGTATGCAGGCGGTCTCACTGCGCGTTACATACTCCTGGGTTCCAGTCTGGGTCTGTTGCTCATGGGACTCGTGATGATCTATTCGGCCTCCTCGGTCTCCGATTACGTGACATTGGGAGACAGCGCTTACCACCTCAAGCGTCAACTGGTTTGGATCGCGATAGGCGCCGTGATCATGGTCGTGGCCATGAACTTCGACTACCGCAGACTCAAGAACGCCTCATGGCCCATCTTCGGAGTGACCGTGGCTGCATTGCTAGTGGCTCTCATCATCGGTGTAGAGCGTCAGGGAGCACAGCGTTGGATAGGTCTCGGGGGCAACACCATCCAACCCTCGGAGTACGCGAAACTCGCATGCGTCATGGTGGCTGCGCTCCTTCTCACACAGCGCGACTCCCGAAAGCTGCGTGACAAGGACATGTGGGGTCGCCTGTTCGTCGCCGTCGGGGTAGTGGTGCTTCTCGTCATGCTCCAACCCGACATGGGAACGACGATGTCGATCGTCTTCGCAGTCTTCGTCGTCCTGCTCGTCGGTGGTGTCGAGTGGAAGGCGCTGGCTGGTCTGGCGCTCACCGGAGGGCTACTCGCGGCTCTCGGCATAATGGCTGCGCCGTACAGGGCGGCGCGCTTCTTCGCGTTCCTCGACCCGTGGGCCGACCCACGAGATGCGGGTTACCAAGCTATCCAGGCGATGCTCGCCTTCGGCTCAGGCGGACTGACGGGCGTCGGGCTCGGCATGTCACGTCAGAAGTTCTTCTACCTGCCGGCTGCGCACACCGATTTCATCTTCGCGATAATCGGTGAGGAGTTGGGTCTGCTCGGGACGCTCACCGTCCTTGCCGCCTTCATCCTCTTCGCATACGCGGGCATCCGGATCGCTTTGGGTGCGAGGGACACGTACGGTCGCTTGCTGGCTGCCGGAGTGACGTCCATAGTCGTCGTACAGGCGATCATGAACATGGCGGCCGTGACGAGTCTGATGCCGATCACGGGGATTCCCATGCCGTTGGTCAGCTTCGGCGGATCGTCCATGACGTTCTCGATGCTGTGCATCGGCGTCATCCTCTCGGTCTCGAAGTACGGGACCCGTGGAGTGCGGGTATACAAGGGTGGCGCTACGAAGAAGAAGGGAACGACTAGTGTACGTACTGATGAGCGGCGGAGGAACCGCCGGTCACATCTATCCGGCATTGACGGTGGCCGACGCCCTCTCAGGAAGCGGGCATGACGAGGTCACCTTCGTCGGAACTCCCGAAGGAGTGGAAGCCCGTCTCGTGCCGGAGGCGGGCATCCGTTTCATTCCCTTGCCTGCACGAGGATATGACCGTTCCAGGCCTCTGACCCTTCTGACGTCTTCTTTCACCATCCTCATCTCCACTTTCAGAGCATGGTCGCTGATCCGCAAGGAGCATCCTGACGTCGTAGTCGGATTCGGAGGGTACGTCTCGCTTCCTGTGGGCTTTGCTGCCGTGCTCTCGCGCACTCCTCTGGTGCTGCACGAGCAGAACTCCATACCCGGTCTTGCCAACAAGGTGCTCTCGCGTTGGGCGAGGAAGGTCGGCGTCACGTACGAGAGGTCGATCGAACTGCTGGGTGGCCCCTCCAAGGCGCGCATCACCGGCAACCCCGTGCGTGCTGCCGTGCTCGCTGCGGACAGGGAGGAAGCCCGCGAGCGTCTGGGCATCGGAGAGGACGAGACCTTGCTCGTGGTCTTCGGAGGAAGCAGGGGAGCCAAGCACATCAACGAGCGCATGCTCTCTGCGGCCGAGACCTTTCTGGAGGAGTCCGGGGTGCGCATCCTGCACATCGCAGGAAGGCAGGACGCCGACAAGACACGTGAGGCCCTGCAAGAGTCGGCTGTCGACATGGACCGCTACGTAGCGGTGGATTACATGGAGGACATGGGATCGGTACTGGCTGCCGCCGACCTCCTGGTGGCGCGAGCGGGGGCTACCTCCATCGCCGAGATGACCGCGGTCGGACGCGCGGCCGTCTACATACCCTATCCGTACGCCACCGATGACCATCAGACGCTCAACGCCGAGACTCTGGAACAGGCCGGCGCAGGGGTGGTGATGGCCGATTCCGACCTGGATGGCCCCGGGTTCGTTGAAGTGGTCAGAGGGCTGCTCCGGGATCCACGACGGCGTGCTACGATGGCAGCCGCATCGAAGGCGTTAGGACGTCCTGAGGCGACCGGATCACTGGTCGCATTGATCCGCGAAGTCGCCGAGTCTTCTTCATAAGGAGGATCTGGAAGTTGTCTGAGTCCGTATACGCCCACTTCATCGGCATAGGCGGAGCCGGCATGAGTGCGATTGCCCGGGTGTTGCACGAGCGAGGGATCACAGTGACCGGCTCGGACCTCAAGGAATCGAAGTATGCGCGGAGACTCTCGGATGCCGGCGTCCGCGTGATGATAGGACATTCCCCCGAGAACCTGGGCGACCCGGAAGTGGTCGTGGTCTCTTCGGCGATAACGGACCGCAACCCTGAACTCGCCGAGGCCAAGAGGCGTGGCCTGGAGATATGGCCACGCGCCAAGATGCTCGCCCATCTGGCCGGGGGAAGGACGACGGTGGCCATAGCCGGCACTCATGGCAAGACCTCCACCAGTTCGATGGTCGCCAGCATGCTCTCCGGCATGGGTGAGGACCCCACCTTCCTCATCGGGGGCGAGGTCACCTCCTTCGGGACGAACGGGCACTGTGGAAGCGGTCCTCACTATGTGGTGGAGGCGGACGAGTCGGACGGGTCGTTCGTATACCTGGACCCGGACGTGGCCCTGATCACGAACATCGAAGCGGAACATCTGGACCATTACGGGACTCTGGAGAAGGTGGAATCCACTTTCGTGGAGTTCATGTCGAAGGTGCCTGCAGA
>CAYWAF010000135.1:0-3199 GCA_964456355.1 uncultured Eubacteriales bacterium
AGTCAAGGCCAGGTACCTGCACAGCGACATCGGGACGCTGGAGCGCGTGGAGATACTGAGGGACCTGAGGACGGGCGAGTTCGACTGCCTGGTTGGGATAAACCTTCTCCGCGAGGGGCTGGACCTGCCCGAGGTCTCGCTGGTCGCCATCCTCGATGCCGACAAGGAGGGCTTCCTTCGCGACCATCGCTCACTCATACAGACGATAGGGCGCGCGGCCCGCAACGTCTCCGGTCAGGTCATCATGTACGCAGACGATGTCACCGAGTCGATGCGCACCGCGATCGAGGAGACCGAGCGCCGCCGCCGTCTGCAGATCGAGTTCAACGAGGAGCACGGCATCGAGCCGGCCACCATCCGCAAGGCCATAAACGACATCGTGCAGTATGCGCGCGAAGGCGAAGTGAGCCTGACGACGGCCGCAGAGGCGGCAAAGGAACTTTCCGCCCTCCCGCGCGAGGAGGTCGCCCGCCTCATCGCCACGCTGGAAGAGGAGATGAACGCCGCTGCGGAAGGCCTGGACTTCGAGGCAGCGGCGCATCTGCGCGACCAAGTGGTCAAGTTGAAGTCAGAGGTGGAGAAGACCACCGAGGGCGAGGTACTCGAACGGCTGCGCTCAGGTGCGCGCCGCGGCTCGAGGTTCGGCAGGTCCAGACGCAAGAAGTGACGCTGCCCGATGCTTAAGGCAGGTACTGCTCCTCGATCTCGAGTATGGTGTCTCCCCTGACGGTGGCCCAGTACGGGACATCCCTTATGGCAGGGGGATCGTCGTCTATGAACATCGTCGCCCACTCGTCAGCGGTGATCGTGTACGGGTCGCCCGTCAGGCCGTCATGTGTCGTCGTGAGGGTGACGTCGGCATCGGCGGGTATGGTGAACGTCCTCAGCCGCGGGTTCTCGTTCACGATGTAGTAATCGTTGGGAGGCGGTGACTCATCACCGGCCTCCTCTGCCGCCCGTGCGGCCTCCTCACCGCTGAGCATCTGGGCATAGTCGAGGACTACCACGATGTTCCCGCCCTCGCGCCTGACATCGTCGACGAAGGTGAACTCACGACTGGTGCTGACTGCTTCTGCCGAGCCGCCGTCCGAGTCGGCGGGCTCCTCTTCAGGGGCGGCGTCCTCCTCTGAGTCGTCCTCGATGTCAGAGGTCTCCGAGTCCACCTGCGAGGCGAGTTCTTCGGTGCGCGCCTTCTCCGCGGTCAGCTCGTCTTCCAGGTCCGATATCTGTCTGCCCTGGATGAAGAAGACGACTCCGAAGATGAGCAGGATGAGAGCGGCTATCACGCCTATGATCACAAGGGTGCGCTTGTCCATGACGTTACCTCCTAGAATGCCTGTCACGATTTTGCCAGGAAGTGGTGGGTCATGTATAGAGTGGACGGGTCCGACCGCTTCTTTCCTGGCACCGATGGAGGACACCATCTTGGACATAGCCGACACGGTCACGTTCTCCAACGGCGTGCGCATGCCGCGTCTCGGACTCGGCACCTACAAGACTGCGGACGGCGAGGAGGTCGTCCGTGCTGTCAGGGTCGCCCTCGAGACCGGGGTGCGCAGCATAGACACCGCATCCCTCTACGGTAACGAGGCTGGTGTGGGGCAAGGGGTGCGCGAGAGTGGGGTGCCTCGGGAGGAGGTCTTCGTCACCACGAAGGTGTGGAATGACGACCAGGGCTACGATGCCACGCGGAAGGCCCTGGAGCGTTCGCTGGAGGTGCTCGGCTTCGAGTATGTGGACCTCTACCTCATCCACTGGCCGGTCACGGAGAAGATGTGCGAGACGTGGCGCGCTATGGAGGATGCGCTCGACGAGGGCCTGGTGCGCTCGATAGGGGTCTCGAACTTCCTTCCTCACCACATCGAGGAGGTCGCCTCCGTCGCGCGGACGATGCCGATGGTCGACCAGGTGGAGTTCCATCCGCGCCTGCAGCAGCCCGAAGTGATCGCATACTGCCGGGAGCACGATATCGTGGTGGAGGCATGGCGCCCCATCATGCGCGGCGCTGTCACCGGTATAGACGAGATAGCGCGGATAGCGACCGCTCACGGCAAGAGCCCTGCCCAGGTAAGCATAAGGTGGATCCTCCAGAAGGGGATGGTCGTCATCCCCAAGTCGGCCCGGCCCGAGAGGATACGCGAGGACTTCGACGTCTTCGACTTCGAGTTGAGCGAGGAGGAGATGGCCGTCATGGATTCCCTGGACCGTGGAGAGCGCCTCGGCCCGCATCCTGACGGCTTCTCTTTCTGAGTGGCGTTCTCATCCAGATGCTCCATGAGGATGGAGGTTGACGGATAGCGCGGAGCCGTATAGCCTCCTCATATGAGCAATCACTCATATGATACAGAAGAGGTACGGACCCCTCTGGCCCAAGACGACGGGTGCTGCGAGACCGACTCCACCGACATCGTCGCACTCCGCCATGCTCTGGGTCGCCTGCCATCCGGCGCCGAGGTCAATGCCTCTGCCCGCATCTTCGCTGCGCTCGGAGACTCCACCAGGCTCAAGATACTCTCCGCGCTGGCCATAGAAGAGCTCTGCGTCTGCGACCTCACCGTGATAAGCGGGGTGTCACAGTCTGCCGTCAGTCACCAATTGAGACTCTTGCGTCGGCTCGACCTGGTCGCCTTCCGTCGCGAGGGCAAGCGTGCGGTCTATCGTCTGGCCGACGAGCACGTGCGCACCCTTCTAGAGGTCGGGTTCGACCATGCCCGCGAAGCGGGGCGTTGACGATGGCGCGCTCCAAAAGGCCCAAGAGCCGCGTGGAGGTGCCGGCATCCATCCCCGTGCAGGAGACGTGCACAGTCTGCACGAGTAGGTTGCGTGAGGCCGTCGAGGGACTCTCGGGCGTCGAGAACGTGGAAGTGGATCCCAAGACGTCGCTCCTCACAGCCGACATCGATGAGGACCTCCTCAGCAAAGGCGACCTCGTGGAGCAGGTAGAACGGCCGGGGCGTGTGGTGACCGACGGGATCGGTCATGCGGCATGGTACGTCGAGGGCCTGGACTGTCCGGACTGTGCGAGGACGGTGGATGTCACGATCGCTCGCATAGACGGTGTGCTCTCTGCGGACCTTAACTTCACGAGTGGGGTTCTCGCCGTCGAGTACGACACCGAGAGCGATCCGCGCGACGAGGTCGAGAAGACCCTTGCGATGATGGGGTACGAGGCCGAACCGCTGTCCGGGACGCGGCCGGC
>CAYWAF010000136.1:0-3177 GCA_964456355.1 uncultured Eubacteriales bacterium
GGGTTGCTCTCCAACTGGTCGATGATCTCCTGGCTGGATGCCATCTGCTCTTTGAACTTCTCGAGTGCCTCCTCCTTGGAGGTGTAGTTGACCGAGGCGACCATCGGGTCGGAGACGAACCACTGTTGCAGCTCCTCGATGTCTTCGTTGGCCGCACCGTCCATCAGGAACACCTGGATGGTGACCTTGTTCTCCACCGACTCGACGACCTGGGTGAGCACGAAGCCGAAGGCTAGCGAAAGGCCCACGAGCAGAAGCGACAGATAGATGGTGATGACCGCACCCAGGCTCATGACCCAGTTGCGACGGAAGTTGACGAGGGATTCCCGGAAGAAGTAGCCGACGTTAATCGCCATAGCCGTACACCCCCCTGGACTGGTCACGGACTATGCGACCGTTGTCTAGAGCGATGACACGCTTGCGCATCGAGTCGACCATCTCCCTGTCATGGGTGGCTATCAGCACGGTGGTGCCCGTCTTGTTGATGCGGCTGAGGAGACTCATGATGCCCAGCGACGTCGCCGGGTCCAGGTTGCCGGTCGGCTCGTCCGCCAACAGCAACGGCGGACGGTTCACGAACGCTCGGGCGATGGAGACCCGCTGCTGCTCGCCGCCGGAGAGTTCGTCGGGATAACTCTCCATCTTGTCTTCCAGGCCCACGAGGCGAAGGACCTCAGGCACCTGCGTGCGGATGACGTGGCGCGAACGCCCTATGACCTCCAAGGCGAAGGCCACGTTCTCGTAGGCCGTCTTGTTGGGGAGCAGCTTGAAGTCCTGGAAGACGCAACCGATGTTCCGGCGCAGATAGGGCACCTTCCAGTTCTTCATCTTGTTGAGGTCTTGCTGGGCGACGATTATCTGTCCTTTTGTGGGCAGGATCTCCCTGAGTAGGAGCTTGATGAACGTGGACTTGCCCGACCCGGAACGTCCTACCAGGAAGACGAACTCCCCCTGCTCTATCTCGACGTTTATATCGATGAGCGCAGGGTCGCCGGGAACGTAGCTCTTCTCCACGCCGCGCATGCTGATCATCTACTGCATCACATCCTGTGACTGTCCCATATATCGAGGCGCGACGGCATATCGGCCCCGAGTATCTTAGCAAATACGCTACCGAACGAGGCGTTGCAAGGGTCAGGACCCAACAAGCACGTTATCTCCACAAACGGAAGCGCCCTCATCAGAGTAGTCCTTTCGCCGCCTCCACTATGGCCTTCGCGTCCAAACCGAAGTGCGCGAGGAGCTCTGCGGGAGAGCCTGAGGTGCCGAAAACGTCGTCCACGCCAACATGGCGCACCGGCACCGGATGGTTCTGCACGAGCAGCGAAGCGACGGCCGAACCCATCCCCCCTATGACCGAATGCTCCTCGCAGGTCACGACACGTCCGGTCTTCGCGGCGGAAGCCAGGATGGTCTCGTCGTCCAGGGGTTTGACGGAGATGCAGTCGATGACCTCGGCGCTGATGCCTTCCTCGGCCAGGAGGTCAGCGGCTTCGAGAGCCTCGGACACCAGCACCCCACATGCGACGATGGTCACGTCTTCACCTTCGCGCAGCACATACGCCTTGCCGAGACCGACCTCGAAGCCTTCCGGATGGACCTGTGGTACGGCAGGGCGTCCGAGACGGACATAGAACGGTCCCGATGTGTTCGCAGCGAGCCTGAGTGCGGCCTTGGCGGAGAAGTAGTCCGATGGGACGATCACCCGCATGCCGGGGAGCACGCGCATGAGCGCGAGGTCCTCGAGCATCTGATGAGAGCCGCCGTCCGGGCCCACGGTGACACCTGAGTGCGTGGGGGCGAGCTTCACATCGAGCATGGAGTAGCAGACCGTGTTGCGGACCTGGTCGTAGGCACGCCCGGTGGCGAACACCGCGAACGAACCGGTGAACGCGACCTTGCCGGTGGCGGCAAGACCCGCCGCCACACCGACCATGTTCTGCTCGGCTATCCCTGCGTTGAAGAAACGGTCCGGGTATCTCTCTGCGAACGCAGCCGTCGTGGTGGATTTGGAGAGGTCGGCTTCCACCGCCACGACAGGGAGTCCTTCGTCGGTCAGTTTTATGAGGGTCTCGCCGAAGGCAGCACGCGTGGCCTTGTCAGACATCTGCCGTCTCGCCTCCCTCGATAGCAGCCGTCAGTTCCTCGAGAGCGATGCGTGTCTGCTCCGCATCGGGAGCCTTGCCGTGCCAGCCCGCCTCGTTCTCCATGAAGGAGACGCCCTTGCCTTTCGTGGTGCGACAGACCACCACCGCAGGGCCGTCCGCAGATGATGCCTTGCCCAATGCATCGATGATGGCAGAGACGTCATGACCGTCGCAGGCGAGCACCGTCCACCCGAAGGCCGCGAACTTCTCGGCGACCTCGCCCAGACTCATGACGTCGTCGCAAGCACCGTCTATCTGAAGACCGTTGAAGTCGACGATGGCGGTCAGATTGCTCAAACGATGGTGTGCAGCGAACATCGCCGCCTCCCAGACCTGTCCCTCCTGGATCTCGCCGTCGCCCAGCAGGCAGAAGACGCGGCTGGTCGAACCATCGATGCGTAGTCCGAGCGCCATGCCACTCGCGACGGAAAGACCTTGACCGAGCGAGCCAGTGGAGATCTCGACGCCGGGAGTCTTCTTGGAGTCGGGGTGCCCTTGCAGGATGGAGCCCAGCTTGCGCAGAGTCGCAAGATGGTCACGACCGAGGTAGCCCGCCTCGGCGAGCGCGGCATAGAGGACGGGCGCCGCATGCCCTTTCGACAGCACGAACCGGTCGCGCTCGTCCCAGTCGGGATCCTGGGGATCGTGTCGCATGATGCCGAAGTACAGTGCCGCTACGATGTCTGCCGCCGAAAGCGAGCCCCCGGGGTGACCGGAACCCGCCTCGGCTATCATCTCCACGATGTCGCGACGTATCCTTGCCGCCTTGTCTTCTATCGTTGCGACGTCGATGCTCGCAACGTCTGTTCGAGCCTCCATCACTCTCCCATCCTCTTGAAGCCTTCACCTATCGCCTCGTGCACATCGGAGGCTATGAACATGGCTGTGGGGTCTATCGCTTGCACTATCTCTTTGAGTTTGTCCAATTCGTTGCGCGAGACTACCACGAACAGGACCTCACGTTGTTCGCCGGAGTAGATCCCACGACCCGAGAGCGCCGTCGCGCCCCTGTCCAAGTCGTGGAGGATGG
>CAYWAF010000137.1:0-1616 GCA_964456355.1 uncultured Eubacteriales bacterium
CCGTAGAAGGGAGTCGAAGCCAAGACGACCTGACCGCTCTCGCCTTCGGAGAGGGAGTCCACGCGTTCTCCTGCCTCGTTGACGACAGCGGTCACCCGTGTGTCGGACTCGTCCTCCGCATAGCCGACGAACTCGGTCTTCTCGCCCGAGGCGGCCATGTCACAGAAGACGTTCTCGTACGCGCTCCACGAGTCGTCCTTCACCGCAGCGCGAGCACGTTCCCGCTGAGCGTCCATCTCGGCCTCGAACGACTCCATGTCCACCTGCATGCCATGCTCGCTCGCTATCTCTGCAGTGAGTTCCACCGGGAAGCCGTACGTGTCGTGCAGCGTGAACGCCTTCTTCCCATCGATGACGTCAGAACCGGCCGCCGCCGTAGCCTCTATCTCCTCTTCGAGGAAGACCAGTCCCTGCCTCAGGGTGACCGAGAAGCGTTGCTCCTCGGCATCGGCTATCCGACGTATGAGGTCGTGGTGCTCGACGATCTCCGGGTAGGCCTCCCCCATCAACTCCACGACCTTGTCGACCATGGCCGCCATGACCGGCTCCGTGCGTCCCAGCAGGCGGCTGCGCCTGACGGCCCTTCTCAGTATCCTGCGCAAGACATACCCGCGACTCTCGTTGCTCGGGAGTACACCGTCAGCCACGAGGAAGGTGACGGCCCGGGCGTGGTCTGCGAGTATCCGCAGAGAGGTGTCGGTCTTCTCGTCGGTCCCGTACCTCGTGCCCGTGAGTTCCTCGGCCTCCTCCATCAGTGCCTTCAGGATGTCCGTCTCGAAGTTGGATGTGACGCCCTGGATGATGGAGGCTATCCTCTCCAGGCCCATCCCCGTGTCTATGTTCTTCTTCGGGAGGGGCTCGAGCGTGCCGTCTTCCTTGCGGTCGTACTGCATGAAGACGAGGTTCCAGTATTCGAGATAACGGTCGCAGTCGCAGCCCGGTCCGCAATCCGGCGAGCCACAACCCACCTCCTCGCCTTGGTCGTAGTAGAGCTCCGAGCAGGGACCGCACGGACCGGTGGGCCCGGCCGACCAGAAGTTGTCGGCAGCACCCATGCGCACTATGCGGTCTGCAGGCACGCCGACCTCGTCACGCCAGATCGCTTCGGCCTCGTCGTCGTCATCGAAGATGGTGAACCATAGACGGTCAGGATCGAGGCCGAGCACGTCGACGGAGTATTCGTATGCCCACGCACACGCCTCGGATTTGAAATAGTCACCGAAACTGAAGTTGCCGAGCATCTCGAAGAAGCTGTGATGTCGCCCCGTGGTGCCGATGATGTCGATGTCGGTGGTGCGCACACACTTCTGCACGGTGGTGGCGCGCGTGAACCCGAGGTCCTTGTTGCCGAGGAATACCGGCTTGAACTGGACCATCCCCGCAGTCGTGAGCAGAAGAGAGGGGTCGTCGGGTACCAGCGAGGAACTGGGCCACCTCTTGGAACCCTTGCTCTCGAAGAAAGCCAGGAAGCTCTCTCTTATCTCGGCGGAATCCACCTGCATGTCTCCTCGATATCGGGTGTGTCGTCTCCATGCTGCGAACGAGCCGGTCGGCCCTGTCCCACCAGCGATTATCCGCAAGTCCCGAGAATATCACGGGGAAGACGAAGGGTCGAA
>CAYWAF010000137.1:1716-3089 GCA_964456355.1 uncultured Eubacteriales bacterium
GTCACCTCCAGATATTCGGCGATCTCCTGGATGGTGGGTGCACGCTGGAGTTGCTGGGTGAGTGCGTCCATCGACTGGTTCACCTTGAATGAGAGTTCTTGGAGGCGCCGGGGGACCTTGATGGCCCAACCCTTGTCGCGGAAGTAGCGTTTGAGTTCTCCCACTATCGTGGGTGTCGCATAAGTGGTGAACTCGACCTGCCTGTCGGCGTCGAAGCGGTCGATGGCCTTGATAAGCCCTATGGTGCCCACCTGCACGAGATCGTCTATCGGTTCTCCCCTGTTGCGGAAACGACTGGCGAGGTATTTCACCAGGTTGAGGTACATCGTGATGAGCTCATCGCGCGCTTCCTCGTCACCGGTGGCGTGGTACCGGCGGAAGAGCTCCTTGGTGCGCTCTTTGTCCCACGAGAGTCTGCGGGACTGTTTTTTCGGCCTTCTAGGAGCCGGCATCGGCCTTCTCCTCCGCGACGCGTTTGACGACGCGTAGGTAGGGTCCCGTCTGGTCGGAGGACATCTCGAACCTGTCACAGACCGATTGCAGGATGAACGTGGCGTACGCAGCCCGCCTTTCCGTTTCCTCGTCAGCGGTCCTGAGAGCATCCGCGAGCAAGACCTTCATCTCGAAGGTGCGTGAGGAGACCATGAACTCGATGTTGACCGTTCCCGATTCAGGAGCATGGTCGCATGCATAGACGAAGGCCTCCTCCGCGGCTATGCGCACATCGTCGAGCTCGTCGTAGGTCATGGGCATCCTGCTCACGAGTACGGCAGCGGTCATCCTGACCGTCTTCGCGTACTCTCCCTTCGAGGGGACGGTTAAGGTTATGCGATCGGCGTTCATGGCTCCTCCGTTGCCTCCGCTTCTGTCCTCGTCGTGGTACCGGCATCATCCACATGTCGGGGTGATGTCTTGAAAAGGCGGCGCAGCCGCATGGCGAGAAGGCCGGCCACCCCCATCGGGACGTTCACTGCATCGTGGACCACGCTGGTCGCAGTGCCGACCTTGTCGGAGACGTCCTCGAAAGTGTCCATGACCCTGTCGATCCTGAGGATCTCGACGTTCGCTGCATCGATGGTCGCATCCGCCTTCTCCAGAAGAGGTATGAGGCGCTCGTCCACCCGTTCTACGAACTCACGCGTCGAGCGCATGGTCTTGGTCGTCTCGATGAGCGTGTATATCGCGACGCCGATGGCGACGAACGCTGCTATCACCAATGCTATCGACAGATATGAAAGAGTCTCCACGTGACCTTTTTGTCCGCTCTCTCGGTCATGCTCAGTGTATCAGACGAGTGTGACCGGAGAAGGTCAACGCCCGTCGTCCTCATCCTGTCTTTCGGCCCACCGCGCAGCCTCCCACCCCTCATCTCC
>CAYWAF010000138.1:0-3032 GCA_964456355.1 uncultured Eubacteriales bacterium
TTGGCACACATGACCGCATGTCCGGTGCCCAGCTGCTCTTCCTGACGGACGGTCTCGATTCCATCGTCCAGGAGCGCTTCGACCTCTTCTGCACCATGCCCTGTGACGACGACCACGCGCTCACAGCCTGCTCGACGTGCCGCATCCACGACCAGCAGGACCATCGGCTCACCGAGGACAGGATGGGCGACCTTCGGGACGGAGGACTTCATCCTCGTACCCTCACCGGCCGCAAGTATAAGCGCCACAGCGCCCATCGATCGCTCCCTTACCCTGACGAACACATCTCATCGGCCCATGACAAGAAGCAAAGTGGCTGGGGCGGTAGGATTCGAACCTACGAATGGAGGATCCAAAGTCCTCTGCCTTACCACTTGGCTACGCCCCAGAGCATCCCGAGTTTATGGACGGTTCCCCCTGAGGTCAACTGAGACTGTTCTACCCGTGAGACGGCATGCGGAATCGTCAGCCGTGACTCTAGCAGGAGAAGAGGGACGAGGCGGACGCTACGGCCCGATCACCCCGAGTCCGAGACAGCGGCAGCAGTGAAGGCTTCCACGCCGCCCTCCACGTTGAACTGGTCCAACACCGCCTGCTGTATGGTGGTGCGGGCCTCCGAGTTTATCGGGTGGCAGATATCCCGGAAATCCCCGTTCGGAAGCTTCCTCGATGGCATAGCCACGAACAGGCCCTTGTCGCCGTTGACGACACGAAGATCGTGGACGACGAACGCGTCATCGATCACGATACTCGCTATCGCACACACTTTGTTCATCGCGACCGGGCGCAAGGTCACTTTCGTGATGTCCATGCATTTCCCCCTGTGTGCACCCGTTGAACCGCCCCATGGTGGCTCGAAACTTTTCCTCACTGATAAGAGTTCTTCACGCGAGAGGATATTCCTACCTGCTCTTTCGAGCGTGTAGGACCCTTTCTGCGACGATGACGTCCTCGGGTTTGTCCACATCGGCTCCGATGGAGGCGTGTCGCGTGTATATGGCGGCTCCCGCCCCGCCCAACAGCTCCACCATCTTCGCTTCGACCTCTTCGACGCACAGGCGTCCGGTCGCCAGTTTCACTACGAACCTCATGCCTATCACGCGTGCCATCTTCAAGGCGTTCTTCCGCGTCTCGAACAAGCGCTCGCCGATGTCTGCGTTCTGCTCCACCAGCGCAGGATTGGCGAGCATCATGTTCCCGCCCGTGACCGGACCCGTGACGAGGCGGACGAACGTGCGCTCGGAGCCTGGGAACTGCTCGAGTATGTCCTCTTTGCGTATGAGCGGATAGGTGAAGTCGGCCCCCGTCTCCAAGGAGCGCTCGACGAAGTCGTCGATGGCCTCGGGGGTGATGGCGGGTATGTCCCCGGTGAGGACCAGCACAGGCCGGTCGTTGCGGAAGGCCCTGATGCCGGCAAGCGCGTTGTTTACGAAATCGCTGTCCGAGACCACCAGCTTGTCGACCTCGTCTACCCATGGACCCAGGTCCTCGGCAGTGGGCACCACCACGGCTACCTCGGAGATGGCATCGGCCTTCTTCGCGGCCTCTGCGACCCACGCGACCATCGGCTTCCCTCCGATGGGAAGCAGCCCCTTGAAGCGTATGTTGGGGTCTATGACCGCGCCGTCGCCACCGGCAAGGATCACAGCATCGACCTTCACATGGCCTCCTCAGCGATGTGAACGCGCACTCCATGATCGACCGCTCGGGCCACCTCTGCCCACCAGCCTCTCGCCCGGGCGTCATCCCTGACACGGGACGCTACACCTTCGTCCGCACACACGCAAAAGACCCCCGAACCGCTGCCGCTCATCAACGTTCCCAAAACCCCCTCCATGCCCTCACACAACGCCATCGCGTCGGCTATCCGAGGCTCGAGGCTGAGAGAGGCCTGCGTGAGGTCGTTATGGAGAGCAGCCGCTATGCGGTCGGGGTCTCCCGAGGAAATGTCCTCGATGACAGCGTCCATGTCGATGTCTGCTGCGGGAGAGCGCCCGGCGTTGAAGGCATCGAACGCCCTGTACGCAGCCACCGTGGAAAGCGAGGACGGCGGCTTCAGGACGGCAAGCGTGATATCGGGAGTGGGCAGGCGATGGCGCAAGACATCGCCTCGACCGCTGAGATGCGCAGTCCCGCCATGCAGGAAGAACGGGACGTCGACGCCCAGGTCGGTCGCCAGCCCTTCGAGGTCGACGTCGGGAGGAAGGTCCCACAGGTCGGCCAGGCCCACGAGTGTGGCAGCCGCATCGGAGCTACCGCCACCCAGCCCTGAGCCTGCCGGGATGTTCTTGTGAAGGGTGATGCGCGCACCGACATGCACATCGGCCTCGGTCGCCAACAAGGAGGCCGCCCTGTATGCCAGATTGTCTTCGTCTGCTATGCCGAGGTCCACGTCCGTGGACACGGAGATGTCGTCTGCGGGCTCCAAGACGACCCTGTCGTAGACCGATATCGCTTGCAGCACTGTCTCCACGTCGTGATAACCGTCCTGGCGCAGCGAGCCTACGGCCAGGTACAGGTTGATCTTCGCCGGAGCAGCGACCACCCGGGCCTTGGGATGCATCTTACCCCCGAAAAGACTCGACGCGGGGCGTACGAGCCCCGCATCGACAGATGAACGGATGACCTAGACTAGTTGAGCCAGGGCAGCAGGCTGGCCCCGCTCTCAGCACATGTCAGTTCCACGGTACCGGTGAGTACGTCCACGTAGCTGTAGGAGACCCGTGCGGTCCTGTCACGCTTCTCGTCCACTTTGACGACGAAGAGGCTCGGATGCGTCTGTTCCAAGACCCCTTCACGCTCGATGATCTTCGAACGTCCCATGTTAGCGCGAAGGCGCATCCTCTTTCCCATGAGTGCTTCCAGATCGCTTCTGATGCGCCCGACGATCTCCTGCTGAGGCTGCAGAGTCATACTCATCCTCCTTCTTGGTCAAATGAGCAGTATACTGTTTTTTTGTGAAAAACTCAAGGTAGAATGCCGTATTTCAAGGCAGAAGAACCCAAACGGAGGTAAGTGGGGACATCCAGATC
>CAYWAF010000139.1:0-2992 GCA_964456355.1 uncultured Eubacteriales bacterium
CCACCACTTCCGAGACGACCAGATCGCCTTCACGACGACACGGCTGGAAAGGAGAGGGGGCAAGGACGGCAGGATCCACGGGGGCTCCAAGAGCCGCCGGGGAGACCCCGCACGCCAATGCAGCGGCAGCAGGGGCCATGACGTCCCTTGCGTGGAACGTCGCCAGCGGTGGCTTGAAGTCTATGTTCGCCGGATCTATGGCGTAGGTCTCAGCGACTCCCCCGGAGCGTCGCGCAGCAGGCATGAGGACTCCGTTGTCCGGTCCCACGAGCCTGGTGCCGTTCTTCGTGACCAGGCACAGGTCGGCACGCTCCCCGCCGACACCGGGGTCGACCACCACCAGATGGATGGCATCGGGAAGCTGGTAGACCCCGGCCGCTGCCACCGCTGCAGCCTTCTTTATGTCGAAGGGGGGTATCTGATGTGCGAGATCGACGACGCGAGCCTGCGGGCAGGCAGCATGGATCACAGCGTGGCAGACACCGACCCAGGCATCCTCCAGCCCGAAATCAGAGGTGAAGCAGACCATGCCCTGTAACTCCATCTTCCTCCTTCCAGAAAGACCAGAGTCCACTATACGCATCCACGGGTCTCAAGCCAGGACAATCACTCGAGGATGGTCTACCATGACAGGCATGTACCGGTATATCAGGACTCCCAGCACTCTTCGTTCACTCGCCATGCTCACGCTCGCCTTCGCATTCTTCTCGTCGCTCATCTTGTGCGGCTGCACCTCTCAAGGGTTCACCTACGTCGATGAGGACGCCTCCTATTCCATCGAGGAACTACGGACGATGGCTGAGAGTGTCCCGCCGCCGGACTTCATGGGCGATCCGGTGGACGATGCTGGAGATCTTCGACAAGAGCAGCTCACCGATCTGCGCGCGAAAGAGGGCGCTGCCGCAGAGCTGGCCTCCCTGCTCACCGACCTCTTCCCCGACGAGCAGCGTTCGGTCCCCTTCTACGCCGAATCAGCGACCGTCAAAGACGTCCCCTCATGGATAGTCATCGAGGCATGGGGCTCCACCGGTGGCACGCTGGACAACTTCAGGGTGTGGGTGCTCGAGCGCGACACCGGACGTGTCGTCTTCTCCTACACGTTCAAATAGAGCCCGTCATATCGGCAAAAGGATGGTCTTCCCCGAGCCGGAACGCCTGGCAGCCGACCTCCGCTTGTACGCCTGATCCGATGGTGTCGAAGACGCCCTGCCGAGATGGTCGGCCATATCGGCCTGCAGCGTCATCGCTATGAAGCGCTCTCTCAGCTCGTGAAGCTCTCTCCCCCTCGAGCAGAGCGCTCTCCGACGGACGATGGCCCAGAAGTATGCTTCCATGCGCCGTCCGGCCTGTGGGCCGTCCAGACCCTCTGCTCCGGCGAGGTTCCTGAGCGTCTTCAGTGCGGCCTCATGTGCGAGATGCTCGGGCACCCCGCTGGTCTCGACCGCTCTACGCTCTATGTCCCGGATATGGCGCTGCAGTGTCTCTGGAACATATGCTGTCATGATCCCGTACACTCCTTTCGAACATAGGTTCGATGGGAGTCTACGGGGTGACTCTGACATGAGGTCGAGCGGTCACTCCTCCATAGGGAAGATCAAGGCGATGGCATCTCGTGCCACGGCCAGATAGGAGGGCTCGAAAAGCAACTGGTTGCCGGTCACGTCGTACACCTTCGCATCGGTTATCGCGAAGAAGTCCTTGGCTTTGGAGTTCAGCGCATCGGTCAGCCTGCTTCCGGCAAGGACATGCATGTCTCCTTCTATGCGATAGATGGTGGTGGCGACCGTGACTTTGATGCGATCCTTGTTCGTGTAGACCACGAGGAGACCCCTTTCGAGAAGACGTGTCCAGATGAGATTACCGCATCCGAGGCATCGATAGGAAACCTTACATCAGGCCGGCCAGACGAAGCATCTGCCACCGAAGAAGCGAAGCGAGAACGAGCTCCACTGCGGTGAGGAGCAGGGCCAGGAGGATAGGCAACCATGCGTCCCTCAAGCGTGAGGCCTTGTGCTCGAACGGAGGGAGCAGGCAGACGAGTACGAGGTTGACCGAGGTGAACGTCGCTATGATGGCCAAGCCGGTGAGTACGGCATAGCCCTCTTTCAGGAGCGGGAACGCGTAGTAGACCAGGAGGAAGGTTACAGGCAGCGCTGACAGGAAAAGAAGCGCCTCTGAAGGCTTGCCGAGGACTCGTTGCGAGCCCGGCCGACGCCACAACTGCCCGTTGAGCATCGGGAAAGTCAGTCCCGCGATGCCGAAGCCTGCAGCAAGACCTGTCGCGAGACGGATGGCGTTGGTGGTCTCCCGGACCCCCATGTAAGAGGTGAGCCCATCGAGGGCCATGACGCCGATGAGAGCGATGAGCACCAGCGTGGAAGAGAGCGGCGGGGGCTCGGAAGAGCGTCGGCCACGGTCCACGAGCCTGAGCACGAGAAAGGCCATGACGAACCCGATGTATATGCCGGTGTCCCGTGCGCAGACAGGGAGCTGGATGCTCCCCCCGAAGAAGGAGCGCTCGGGAAGTTGATGGCACAGTCCGAAGCCGAGCCATCCGAGTGCCTTCTCGAGCATCAGCGCCTCCTTTTATGAGAAGACGGCAGACACGCACGAAGCGGCCTGCCGTCTGAGGTTCCTGGTCGGGATGGCGGGATTCGAACCCACGACCTCTGCGTCCCGAACGCAGCGCTCTACCAAGCTGAGCCACATCCCGACGAGCAGGTATCATACACGCTCACGCGGCTGAGAGCAAAAAGTGCTCTGTCCCTATCTCCGCACGTCACCCTATGCGTTCCGACCGAGAGAAAGGACCCCGCCCTATCACGCTCGGGCGGGGCCCTCGTTCACGCTCGCAGAATCTGTCAGTCCAGATACCTGGAGGCTTCGCGCACGTGGCAGTAGGAGCAGTACGTCTCCTCATGACACTTGAAGCAAGGTTCTGCGCCGGTCTCCTTCACCTGGGTCGGATGGTAGTTCACCCAAGGCTTCGTGC
>CAYWAF010000140.1:0-2917 GCA_964456355.1 uncultured Eubacteriales bacterium
AACGTGCGAAGGACGCACAGAGGTCTTTCGCCGTCGAAGTATTCGAGGGAGTCGGGGTATTCCTCGTCGGTGACGAACTCGAAGTAGGCCTCGTCGACGACGAGGAGGACGTGGTCGGGCAGTCTGTCCAGGAACTGCTCGAAGGCGTCTCTGTGGTATATCGTGCCGGTGGGGTTGTTGGGGTTGCACAAGAAGAGCAGGCGTGTGCGATCGGTCACGGCGTCGAGCATCGCGTCTAGGTCGTGTACCTCGCCCTCGGCCAGGGGGACCTTGACGGCCACGCCACCGAACATCTGGGTGACCATCGGGTAGACGACGAAACTGGGCCACGCGAAGACGACCTCGTCGTCGGGCCTGACGATCGCCTGGGCGATCAGGCGGATGATCTCGTTGGAACCGCTGCCTATCGTGAGGTTGCGCTCCGGGACATCGAGACGCTCACAGAGAGCGCGGCGCAGGGCACGAGCCGAGCCGTCGGGGTAGCGGTTGAGGTACGGGAGTATCGCCTCCATCGCGCGGATAGCGGAAGGGAACGGGCCGGCCGGGTGCTCGTTGCTCGATAACTTCAGTATCCTCGTCTTGCCGGAACGTTCCCGGACCTCGCTCGCACGCAACCCCGGACTGTACGGGACCATGCCGTCCAACTCGCCGCGTATGAGGTCGTCCCAGTCCACATTCCCTCCTTCGAGAGAGGATCTCGTCATGCATCATGGATGGAGAGGATTCTCGCAGGTCTTGGCGATGCGTACAAGGAGATATCAGACCTGCTTGAACTCTTCCAAGCGTCCCCAGTCCTCGCCGACGGAGACTATCGCTATCTGAGCGTTGCGGATGTGGAAGGCCCAGATGGCATCGAGCGGCAGATCGAGCAGGTGGACGAGGGCCGAGCGGAAGATGCCGCCGTGGGTGAGTATCGCCGGGCGGGTCGAGTCCTGGAGGATAGCCTCGAGGACCGCCGAGGTGCGCTCCATCACCTCCCGGCGGGACTCCCCGCCCTCTGCCACGGGGTGTTCGGAGGCCTTGAAATCGAAGGGTATCCCCTGCTCGGTCGCCTCGTCCAAGGTCAAGCCTTCAGCAAGGCCGAAGTGCATCTCGGCAAGACGCTCGTCCACGCGCAACGGGATCCCCAGACGCTCGGCGGCATCCTTTGCAGGGACGAGAGCACGCTCTAGCGGACTGGACCAGACCGAGTCCGCGCCGAAAGCCACTATCTCGTCGGCGATGGAGCGGGCCTGTGCGAGGCCCAGCGGGGTGAACGGGGTATCGCCGCGTCCGACCCAACGACCGCTGACGTTCGCCTCGGTCTCCGGGTGACGCGCTAGCAGTATCTCCTTCATCATCAGCGGACTCCTACCGACAACGCTGCGGCGACCAGCATGACCGCCTCCGTGGACAGTACGCTCGCACCCATGACGTCGCCTGTGACGCCACCGAACCTCCTGGCGAGCACGTGCGGGAAGAGTGCGGCCGCGACCAGCGTGACGACCACGACCGCTCCCCAGACCAAAGGTGCGAAGCCGTCGCCGAAACACCCGACCGCGAAGACCGCGACCAGGGTGATGACGACCAGCGACACCGACGACAGACGCGGCTTGGCGAGATAGTGCCTCCCCGCGCCGTCCTGTCGGGCCGGAGCACCGAACCATGCAGCAAAAGTGGCCGAGAGCCGCCCGAGTGCCGGAGTCGCGACGAGGACCGGGAGGAGCGCCGCTGCGCTGTACTCCGCGACGGAGGCTAGTGCGCTGATCTGGATCGCAGCCACGAGGACGATGGAGACTACCCCGTACGCACCCACCGTGCTGTCGCGCATGATCCGCAACCTGTCCTCGACGGTCTTGCCGCCCCAACACGCATCGCCTGTGTCCGCCAGCGCATCCCAGTGCAGATAACGAGAGAAGAGCGCCCATCCGGCAACGACGAGAGCCGCGAGGAGAAGCGAGTGTCTTCCGAGGCCCACGTCGAGGACGAGAGGATCGAAGCCGCGCGAGAGGCCAAGAACGAGCAGCAGGGCGAGCGCTGCAGGCAGCCCGAAGAGGAGCAGACCCACGACGGGAAACCACGCCGCTGCAGACGCGACACCGGAACCTGCGTCTCCGGAGACAGGCAGCGACGTGAGGAGGGAGATGGCTTCGATGAAAGGATGGCGGGCGGAGTCCTGCGTCATGACGAAGCCTTCTCCGAGACGTAGGCCTCCTCGAACGTCGCCATGCCCGAGAGCATCCTGCAGGCGGCGTCCACGATGCCCATCGCGAGAGCAGCACCCGTGCCCTCCCCCAGTCGCATGTCGAGGTCGAGGAGCGGGTCGGCACCGAGTCCTTCCAAGACGACGGAGTGACCGGGCTCAGCGGAGCGATGGGAGTAGATGACGTAGCCTGCGCACTCAGGACGGATGCGCACGGCGACAAGGACTGCCGCAGTGGAGATGAAGCCATCTGCCACCACGGGCATCCTGCTGGCGGCCGAGCCTAGGACCACGCCGGTGAGTAAGGCGATCTCGAGTCCGCCGACGGAGGCGAGGATACCGAGAGGGTCCTTGCCTCCTACCTCGTTCACCTCGAGCGCCCTTTGGACCGCCCGGACCTTCCGGGCGACGCCGGCCTCGTCCAGACCCGTGCCGGGACCTGCGACCTCTACGGGTGCGACACCGGTAAGCGCCGCTGTGAGAGCAGCTGCAGCCGTGCTGTTGCCTATCCCCATCTCCCCGATGCCGAGAAGGGTCACGCCCCTCTCGGCCGCTTCCGTGGCGATGCGCGCACCGGCCATCACGGCGCGCTCCGACTCCTTAAGCGACATCGCGGGACCTTGGGTCATGTCGCGTGTGCCTTCGGCGATCTTCGCCTGCACGATCCCCCCGATGCAGGCAGTGTCGTCGATCACCCCGGCATCGACGACGAGCAGTTCGGCTCCCACGCTGGCA
>CAYWAF010000141.1:0-2913 GCA_964456355.1 uncultured Eubacteriales bacterium
CAGAGAAGGAGTCAAATGAGGATGGTTCCTGACAGGTACCACCGATGAGCCTGCGTCACCTCGACGTCCACGAACGTCCCTGCGAGGTCTTCCGGAGTCTTTCCCGCAGGCGAGGGAGCGTGCACCACCTTGTTACCCTCCGAGCGTCCAGCGATCTGGGAAGCATCTCTTTTCGAGGGACCCTCCACAAGCACGCGCTGCACGGTGCCGAGCAAGGCGGCGTTCTTCTCCCCTGCTGAGCGTTGCACAGCTTCGACCAGCCGCTCGAAGCGTTCTTGGGCCACTTCGCGAGGGACCTGCTCGTCCATCTCGGCTGCGGAGGTCCCTTGACGGGGCGAGTAGATGAACGTGAACGCCTGGTCGTAGCGAGCAGCATGGACGACATCGAGGGTGGCCTGGAAGTCGGCCTCGGTCTCACCCGGGAAGCCCACGATGATATCGGTGGAGAGCGCGAGGTCCGGCATGGCCGCATAGAGCCGCTCGACCAGGCCCAGGTAGTCCTTTTGCGTGTAGCGACGGTTCATGCGTCGCAGCACGGCGTCAGAGCCCGACTGCACGGGCAGGTGCAGCGCCTTGCAGACCTGTGGGATGTCGCGTATCGCCGCGATGGTCGCCTCGGAGAGGTCTTTGGGATGGCTGGTGGCGAAACGCACCCGTTCCACGCCGCTTCCGGCCACCACCTCCAACACCTCGGCGAAGCGGGTCATGCCGTAGAGGTCGCGTCCGTAGGAGTTCACGTTCTGCCCGAGCAACGTCACCTCCAAGACACCGTCTTCTGCCAGGGCGCGGGCTTCGGCGGCAATGTCTTCCATGGGCCTGGAGCGTTCCGGACCGCGGACGTAGGGCACGACGCAGTACGAGCAGAAGTTGTCGCATCCCACCATGATCGGCAGCCAAGCGTGCCATGGATGTTCCCGTTGCGAGGGAAGGTCGGTGGTGAAGTCGTCCGTGGACTCCGCGATGGCCGCGACCGGCCCCCCTCCCCTCTCTGCGAGTGTGAGCAACTCCGGCAGGCGTGCCACGTTGTGCGTGCCGAAGACGACATCGACATGCGGCAGACGCTCGAGCAGAGTCTCGCCGTCTCGCTGTCCTATGCACCCTCCGATGGCGATCTTCAGGTCCGGACGGGACTTCTTGAGGGGTTTGAGGGCGGCCACGTTGCCGTAGAGGCGCTCGTCGGCGTTCTCGCGCACGCAACAGGTGAGGAAGACGATGACGTCGGCTTCATCGGTGGATGCAGCCGGCTTCATGCCGGATGCGGAGAGCAGCCCGCGAACACGTTCGGCGTCGTGGACGTTCATCTGACAGCCGAACGTGCGGACGAGGAAGGTCCGGTCAGCAAGAGTCGTCATGGCCGCGCAAGTTTACCGCCGCATCTCCTGCGGCTCAAGCCACCAGTCCCTCGCGTCCCGCGACAGCCAGGAGCTCAGGGAGGATGGAGGGAGGCATCTTCGCGGAGCCGAGGTCTCCTCCGGGCGAGTCCGGACCGTGGTAGTCGGAACCCCCGGTGACGATCAAGCCGTACTGCTCGGCCGTGCGAGCCAGGGACTCTGCCTGCGCGGGAGTATGCTCCGCGTGGTAGGCCTCCACACCGATCAGCCCGACGTCCACGAGGTCGGGTATCAGGTACTCGACACCGGTGACGGCAGGGTGTGCGAGGACGGGCACGCCGCCAGCGTCGAGTATGGTGCGCACGGCCTGTGACGGCGTCGTGGAGGGCTTCGGGATGTAGTAGGGCCGTCCTCGTCCTATGTAGCGGTCGAAGGCCTCGGCTATGTCGGCTGCGTGCCCTCTTCGGACGAGGGCTCTTGCGACATGCGAGCGGCCCACGGAACCTCCTTCGGCAAGCATCAGCACCTCGTCGATGGTGACGTCTATCCCGGCTTCATGCAGAGCCGCCACCATCTCCTCCGCACGCTCCCTGCGGGCCGTGCGGAGCTCGACGAGGCGAGCCAGGAGATCGGGATCGGTATGGTCGATGAAGTAACCCAGGATGTGGACGTCGTAGCCGTCGTGGACGGCGGAAAGTTCCACTCCCGGTATCACGAGTAGCGAGGTGCCTTCAGCCGCCTCGAGGGCTTTGGGAATCCCCTCGACGGAGTCATGGTCGGTGAGCGCCATGGCTTGCAGGCCTTTGTCGAGAGCGGAGGTCACGAGCTGTGCGGGCGAGAAAGACCCGTCAGAGGCCGTGCTGTGGACGTGGAGGTCGAAGGACATCATACCTCCGAACGGTAGGACCTAACGATGCATGTCTCTGGGTTCTACGAGGAGGCGGATGGCAGTGCGCTCCTCGCCGTTGATGGTTATGTCAGCGAACGCGGGGATGCAGGTCAGCTCCATGCCGGAAGGAGCGATGAACCCTCTTGCGATGGCGATGGCCTTTATCGCTTGGTTGAGGGCGCCGGCGCCGACGGTCTGCATCTCGACCGCTCCCTGCTCACGGATGATACCGGCGAGCGCACCGGCGACGGAGTTGGGGTTGGACCGACTCGAGACCTTGAGGACCTCCACTGCTGCTCCTTCACGCTGCATCTTCTGTTCCGTCTGTCGCCGAAGCGACCTGGTATCCATAACGTTGCTACGAATACTGTCATGAGGGGTGTTATGCAGTATACCGCAGGACGGCTCCTCAGTCCTCTTTATCCACCTCGAAGCGCACGCGGATCTCGTCGCGACCGATGGAGACCTTCGGCTCCCCTTTCAGGTGCAGATAGTACTGTTCCGCGAGGGAGTCGAAGGCTTTGGCAAGGTCACGCTTGAAGGAAGTGAGGTCGCTGTGGTGGATGCTGAGTCCTCGACGGTCGCGGTAGATGTCCGGCTTCTTCGGCGCGGCGGTCTCCTCATCAGGCTGGACCTGACTCAAGACGTTCTCGAGAGGCGCCAGGTCACCTGCGAAGATGCGGTGAGCGGTGC
>CAYWAF010000142.1:0-2771 GCA_964456355.1 uncultured Eubacteriales bacterium
TCCGACTCGGAAGAACGTATCTCGGCGACGTATTCGTCCGTGAAACTGGCATCGCCGGCTATGACGAGATGCACAGGTGAGCCGATCCTCCGCCACGCCTCGATGAGGTAGTGCACGCCCTTCTCTGGGACGATGCGTGCAGCGAAGAGTATGTACGGTTCGTCGGCGATGCCGAGTTCGTCCAGTATCCCTGTGTCCTCGCCCTCCGGCAGACTCACCCCGTTGGGGACGAAATATATGTTTTCCGGCCTTGGATGCCCCTCACGATACGACTCCGCCAAGGTCTCGGAGACGGATATCGTGGCATTCGTCATGTGGAGCGCGCTCCACTCCCCGAGCCGCAGCACGCCCTTGGCCACACCTCCCCACTTGCTTCTCTGCCAATCCCTCCCATGGATGGTGGAAACGACCCTGAAGCCCCGCACCCGAGCGAGTGGCGCAAGGAGCGAGGGACCCGCTGCGTGGAAGTGCACTATGTCGAAGTGGCTCCCCCATGAGTTCATCGTGCTCAACGCACAATGCACTATGGCGTCCAGATGTTTCGTGGAGATGGTGGGAAGCGAGCGCAACTCCACGCCCTTGTATTCTTCGAGTTCCTTGTCGGTGTAGTTGGGCCTGGTGTAGACGACGACCTCGTGCCCGCGCTCGACCATCCTCACGGAGAGCTCCTCGACGTGGCGCTCGACACCTCCCCATTTCGCAGGGATGCCGCGCTGTCCTATCATCGCGATCCTCATGTGCGGCCCAAAGCCTTTTCGTACGAGAGAAGAAGCAGTCCCATATGTCTGTCGGGCGAGAACTCCTCGGCTATCCGCTTTCGCCCTGCAGCGCCCATGGTCGAGGCGAGCCTGACATCATCACTCAATCTGCGGAAAGCATTGGCCATCTGGTTCACGTTGCCGGGTTCGCAAAGGATGCCCTCCACGCCGTCCCTCACCTGCTCGGGGATCCCACCCATCCTCGTCGCGACGACCGGGACTCCCTGCGCCATCGCCTCGAGCACCGCCATCGAGGCGTTCTCGTGCCATAGCGACGGCACGACTGCGATGTGGGCCCTGTCGAGCAATGACTCGACCTCCTCACCCGAAGTATGCCCCAAGAACTCCGCTTCGGGGTGTCGAGCCCGCAATTCGCCACTCATGGGGCCATCGCCGGCGACGACCATCCGTATCCCTGCCATCTTCGCGGCATCCAGGGCGATGCCGACACCTTTCTCCCGAGCAAGACGACCGGCATAGAGCACGTAGGGCTCCTCAACCTCGGTCCCTCGCGTCGCATCACGCAAGGGGACGGCGTTGGGAACCACGTCCATCGGAAGATCCCATCCGCCCGCCTTCATCGCATCCGCCATGAAGACGCTGGGGGCGATGAAGCGGCTCACCGTCCTCTCGTAAGCCCTGCGCGCCCGCTGGAACCAGGTCTCGGTCGCAGAGAGCATACTCCTTGCGCGACTGCCACCAAGACAGGAGTTGGAGACGGCCGGCCAGTAGTTCAAGCGGGTGCACTCGGTGGGCATGCATGGCGTCTTGCCTGCACGCAAGAGGTCATCAGAGGGACATATGTGGTGGTAGTCGTGCAAGGTCTGCACCACAGGGACGCCAGCAGCACGCGCGACGAAGAGTATCGACGGGCTCAGCTGCCTGTGGATGCCGTGTATGTGGACCATGTCCGGACCGAACCCCTCCAGCAGAGAGCGGAACGCTTTCGCGGCAGGCCTGTTGGAGAACATCCTCCAGGTGGCTTTGACAGAGTCCGTGAAGCCGGCGTCGGCACCTTCGCCCAACTCGATATATGGAGCGAAGTAAGCATCGAAAGGAGAGGGCTCGTTGAGCGGATGGGCCGTGGCGAAGTGTGCGACCTCGTGCCCTCGCTCCTCTAGGCCGGCGACCTCGTCGAACATCACGCGTTCGAGGCCGCCGCGTCGATACCAGAACTTGCTAGCTACGAGTATTCTCACGCAGTGGTTGCACCTCTGGCATATGGCCTGTGAGTTTCGCCTGCACGACCCATTTAGCCGGCACGCGTATGTACTTCTTCATCGCCGGAGCGACCGAACCGATCATCCAGCAGTTCTTCTTGCATTCGGCCACCGCACAGCGGACCTGCGACGCCTTCTCGCTGTTCCATATCTCGTCGAAGTCCGCCTCTTTGAGCGAGCCCATGGGCTCGTCCATGCCGTTGCACGGCATGATGCGCCCGAAGGGGTCCACGAAGAAGACGTCCGTGGCCACCTCGCAGGGCAGCAGGCGCGCGCCGCCGCGGACGTAGTTCGCCAGACCCAGGTTGAACCAGGCACGGAACCAGTTCTTGGGCCTGGAGGTGGCGAGCAGCTTCTCGGCTAGTTCCTCAAGGCGACCTGCGACATGCTCCGGGTCGGCGATCGCGTTGTCCTCTTTGTGGAAGTAGTAACTGTTGTGAAGTGCGGCCGTGGCGAACTCGACTCCCATGGCATCGGCAAGTTCATAGAGTTCGAGGAGATCGTCTGCGTTGCGGTCGGAGAGCGTGATGCCGAAACCGATGTCCTTGATTCCCATCGAGCGCAGGCGCAGAAGGGTGCGCAAGCCGTGGTCGAAGCCGTCCTTGATGCCGCGAAGCTCGTCGTTGGCCGCCGGAAGGCCTTCCAGGCTTATCCGGAAGCCGAGGTCGGGATAAGCGCGTGCAAGTACCTCTATCTTCTCCGTGAAGTAGCCGTTGGTGGAGATGACGATCCTGTCGGCCTTCTTGCGCACCACCTCGACTATCTCTGCCAGGTCCTTGCGGAGGAAGGGCTC
>CAYWAF010000143.1:0-2732 GCA_964456355.1 uncultured Eubacteriales bacterium
ATTGCGCCCTATGCGGCAGGAACGTATGGCTGACGGAGGACGGAGGCTGTCAGAACGGGCACCCACCGGAGCAGGTCTCCAACGTCTACGAGGCTGAGCCGCAACCGGACCCTTTGAGCGAAGTCGGTGAAGCCATCGAGGGGGCAGCCAAAGAGGTCGGGGGTGTGGTGAAGGATGCCTGGACGGATGCCGAGCCATCTGCTCGGGAGGCCGCCGAGGCTGCGGGCGAGGCGGCGAAGAAGGCTGCCACCGCTGCTGCGAGTTTCGGGAAGAGGCTGTTCGGTGCCGAGGGACCTGCAGAGCCGCCGGAAGGCCAGGAGAACGAAGACGACGCATAGGACAATCTACTAGAATCGACTGAAGGGTCAGAATCCGGAACATCCTTCTGAGTCTTGAGCGGGATGAAGATCTGACAGAAGGAGGTCAGGCATGAGGTCTGCGAGATCGAGGTCCATCGTGCTCTTGTCCGGGTGTGCGCTGTTCGTCTTCTCGGCGATCATGCCTGTCTCGATGGTGGCCGCTCCGGGGGACGGATACCGCCTGGGGGTCAGCGACCTCGCTTCGGCGACCCATCCTGACGAAGTGACCTGGTATTCGGATGACGACCCCACTCTAACGTGGGACGGAGCATGCCTGGAGGAGGTCGGATTCGCTGACACTCCGGGCATACTCAGGGACGTCGCCTCCATCGGAGAGTATCTGTTCACTGCTCAGGACAGCGCAGGGCTTGGTGTCTACGACATCTCGGATCCTTCGAACCCCTCGGCCTCCACATCGGTCGTGACGAGCGAGGCCCTAGGTGTCTGCGTGGCAGGGGATGTCGCCTATCTTGCAGACGGTGCCGGAGGAATACGCTCTTTCGACATCTCTTCGCCGGCCAGCCCGGTGGAGTTGGATCGCGTGCTGACCACGGGGAGTGCGAACGAGTGCACGACAGACGGCAACGTACTTTATGCGGTGTGCGACACGAGCGGCTTGTTGACCTACGACGTGAGCGATCCCACGGTCATAGGCCTTCTGGGCGGATATGACACTTCCGGCACCGCGGAAGCGGTCGTGGTCAGAGGGGACCTCGCCTATATCGCAGATGGATACAGGGGTCTGACCGTGTTGGCCGTGCAATCTCCAGCCGCACCTGTGTTGCTCGGCAGTCTGGAGACTGCTCAATCCGCTCGCGATATCGTCGTTGCCAACGACTTCGCGTATCTGGCCACCGGCACGGATGGTGTCACGGTCATCGACGTCTCGGACCCGACCGCTCCTTCCGTCGCTGCCGTCTATGACACCGCCGGTTCCGCGTACATGCTGGCTCTCTGGGGTGACGTGCTCGTCGTGGCCGACTACACCGGCAAGGTACTCTTCCTCGATGTCCGCGATCCTTCGGCGCCTCAAGAGATACTGCAGTACACGGACACAGGGACCACCTACGGAGTGGAAGTGTTCGGGGAGTATCTGTACGTGGAGCGTGCTGCCAGCGGCTTCGAGATCGTGGACTTCGCCGATGCCATGGCGGCTCCGGACTCGTTGGGGAGCTATCCGGTCTCGTGGGGGGCGTACGACATATCGATTGACGGCGATGTCGCCTACATCGCGAACTATTTCAACGGTTTGCTGGCAGTGGACGTCTCGGACCCGACATCCATGAAGAAACTCGCGAGCATGTCCATACCGTCCGGATATATACATACGATCGAAGAAGAAGGAGACGTACTGTACGCGCTGGACTGCTACGATGTCCTCAGTGTGTACGATGTCTCGGACCCCACCACCTTCTCTCCTATAGGCTCGTGTACCGTGTCGCCGTTCTGTGGGAACGAGATCGTGCGGAGCGGGAACCATCTCTTCGTTGCCGGAAACAGGCTCTTCAACATCGTCGACGTCTCCAACCCTGCCGCCCCGAGTCTGGTCACGACCGTTTCCACCAATCCGATCACACCGCAAGGTATGGTCGTGGATGGGACCACACTCTACGTGGCGGGGAACCACATCCTCTCTTCTTACGACATAAGCGATCCTACGGCTCCCGTCCTGTTGGATAAATGGACGGGCTCTCCGAGCTCGATCGCTTTGAAGGGCATAGCTCTGCGCGGTGATTATCTGTATGCAACCGACTATAAAGAGGGGCTCCACGTCTTCGACGTCTCCGACCCCTCGGACCTCGTCCATTCCAGGACTTACAATGATTTCGCGTACGGTTATGACGCGGCGGTCTCAGGCGATACCCTCTATGTCGCGCAATACATACTCCAGTCGCGTCTGCAAGTCTACGACCTGGCCGACCCGCTGGACATCGAGAGGGTCGGCACGTGGATCTCACCGACTGCACTTTGGAGGGTGGAGGCCGATGGTGACATCGCATATCTTGGTGGGGCCGGTGGGCTGTTCAGGGCTATC
This sequence comes from uncultured Eubacteriales bacterium, assembly GCA_964456355.1. Taxonomy (GTDB): domain Bacteria; phylum Actinomycetota; class Coriobacteriia; order Anaerosomatales; family CAYWAF01; genus CAYWAF01. Next base: position 2,395 of record CAYWAF010000143.1, read on the forward strand.
GACTGCATGCTCCTGCCGGTCGGGGTCGTCCACACCTTCGACCAGGTGGACGGCCTGTTGCCTGCGCCAGGCACGCCCGACACCGACAGCACCGAGACCTTCAACGATGTCGCCGACGGACAGTGGTACTTCCATATCGCGCCGGTGGACTGGCGTCTGAGTTCGATAGGGGATGCGCTGCAGTACTCGGTGCGCATCGACACCGTAGTTCCTACAAGCAGCATCTCGGTCGAAGACCCGAGTGAGGGCAGTGCTAGCGTCACTCTGTCGGCCTCTGACGGTGGGGGCAGCGGCGTGGCCTCGACGTACTACCGGGTCGATGGGGGTGCTACGGCGAC
>CAYWAF010000144.1:0-2698 GCA_964456355.1 uncultured Eubacteriales bacterium
ATCGGCCAGGTCGCAGACGTGTATGTAATCACGGACGCATGTGCCGTCCCGTGTCAGGTAGTCGTCGCCGAACACCTCGAAGGATGCCTTCCCCCCAGCGATGGCAGTGAGCAGACGCGGGATGATGTGCGTCTCCGGGTCGTGGGCCTCACCCAACGAGCCGTCGGGCCAAGCGCCCGCAACGTTGAAGTACCGAAGACGTATGGAGCGCATCCCGTAGACGGTCCCGTACCACTCGAGCATCTGCTCGAACATCAACTTGCTGGCACCGTAGACGTTGACGGGCTTGGTCGGAGCGTCCTCGATGATCGGCACAGAGTCCGGCTCACCGTAGACGGCAGCTGTGGAAGAGAAGACGATGGCGTCCACTCCCATCTCGGCCATGACGTCCAACATCACGTGTGGCTTGGCGACGTTGTTCTCGAAGTAGAGGCCGGGGTCGGACTGCGACTCGGCCACCTCTATGTAGCCAGCAAGGTGCATGACGGCCTCGCAACCTTCCATGGCCGTACGCACCGCAGCCTCGTCCCCGACGTTGCCTACCACGAGGAGAGCACGTCCGTCCACAGCCTCCTCATGCCCTCTGCTGAGATCGTCCAAGACCACGACCTCGTGACCGGCATCGAGCAAGACCCTAGCGGTCACAGAGCCGATGTAGCCGGCTCCACCGGTGACCAGGATGCGCACCGTTCCTCCTCATGTCGGACGGACCTCGGGTGAGTATACCTTTTCCGGCAAGACGTCTCGGGGCAGGTCAGAAGAGTGGGTCCACGCCCGCTCTCAACTCTCTGACGATGCGACCTGAGACGGCCCTGTCCCAGCGCTTGGGCGCCAGCCAAGTGCGGTTCTCCCGAGCCTCGTCGATGGCAGCGAGAACGGAGTCCGTCGTGGGTTCGGCCAGACGGTTGGCACCCGCCTCTATCGTGGCCGTGTGCTCCGTTATGCTTCTGACGGTCACGCAAGGAGTCCCCACCATGCAGGCCTCCTCCTGCACTCCGCCTGAATCGGTCAGCACCACGTCCGCATCACGCTCCAGCGCAAGCATCTCCAGGTAACCGACGGCATCGACGACGAAGGCGTTCTCGGAGACGGAGATGCCGTTCTCGGCGAGGGCCTGTCTAAGACCCTCGGCATCCGGGATGAGCACCGGGATGTCTATATGCGATATCGCCTCCATTATCCCTTGGAGGCGCCGGGGCGCTCTCATGTTCTCGGAGTTGTGGAAGGAAGCGAGCACGTACTTCCCTTTCTCCAGACCGAACACCGAGGCAGCATCCAAGCGTTTTATCTGGTCCAGGTGCTTGAGGACCGACTCGGCCATCATGTTGCCTACGAACCGGATGCGCTCCGCAGGGATGCACTCCCCGGTGAGGTTGAGGACGGCTCTCTCTGTCGGAGCCAAGTGGAGGCTCGTCATCCTGGATATCAGGATCCTGTTCACCTCTTCGGAGATGCACATGCTGCCGCATCTCAGCCCCGCTTCGAGATGGACTATGGGTATGTGGAGTTTAGCGGCGGCGATAGCGGCGGCGAGAGTGGTGTTGACGTCACCGACGACCATCACAGCTTCAGGCATCTGCTCGGCCAACAGCGCCTCGAGCGCGATCAGCGCTTCGCCCGTCTGGACGCCTTCTGTCCCGGCACCCACATCCAAGAACCACTCGGGCGTCGGAACGGCCACACCGTAGAAGGTCATCCGGCCCTCACCGTTCTCCTGACGTTTACCCTTCCGAGAGCCGGTGAAAGCCACGGAGACGTCGTGGCCGGCGTTCTCGAGCTCAGGCAGGAGCGGCCCTACCTTCACGAAGTTAGGGCGAGCACCCACTATGACCATGAGCCGCAAGCGGGTTCTCCTTCCGGTAGAACGGCATCACTTTTCTGGTCTTCCATGGCAAAGTTACTCCCCTATGCGAGAGGGTGAATAACACGGGCCGAAGGGAATCATCCTTCCGAGGCACGCTCTCTCCATCAGGAGTATCAAGTACAATCACCCTATGCCGACCTCATCCAAGAAGCACAGCCGGGCCTTCTCGACAGTCCTGAAGGTCCTGGTCTCCCTCCTGGTTCTCGCTGTCCTCGTATGGTGGGTCGGCTTGGACCAACTCCTGGACGCTCTTGCAGAGCTGGATCTTTGGCTGGCTCTCCTCTCTTTCTGCATACAGTTCATCGTCATCGCGATCGGAGGCCTCAACGCGGTCATATTGGTGCATGCCGTCGCCCCCGATCTTCACAAGGGACGCGTCTTCACGGCCTACCTGCGCTCGTGGGTCGTGGGCGCTGTAGCACCGGGACGCCTCGGCGACCTCTCGCTGGCTCATTTCCTCACACCGCTGGATGTCACTTACGGACTGGGCCTTGCTGTGGTGGTGATCGACAAGTTCGTGACCTTCCTGGTCACCGGCGTGATAGGCGCACTCGGGATCCTGCTCTACATCGGCACGCGAGAAGCGGTGGGCTCGCTCGCGCTGGCGCTGCTCATCGCAGTCGCAGCGGTGCTGCTGATATCCAACAGACGCATCAGGCGCATCGTCCGCGAGAAGGTGCTGGGTCGGCATGCAGCCAAGTTCTCAGGATTTTCCACATACAGCGGGAGCATCCTGAAAGAGCATCCCGGCTGGCTGACCCTGAACGTGGCAGTCACCGTCTTCCGTGTCCTCGTCATGGCACTCAGCGTATGGGTGATGCTTCTGGCCTTCGG
>CAYWAF010000145.1:0-2670 GCA_964456355.1 uncultured Eubacteriales bacterium
AGGAGTCCGGAAGTGGAATCTTCGCATATTCAAGACCCGGGCGTATGCGCTGGAAGAGGTCTTTGAACAAGGCCCCGAGAGCGGTGCCTGATGCCACCGTCACGAACAGCAGCACCGCCTCCGCCCTTCGCCGCATCACCCAGAGCACCCCGGTGGCCAGGAGCGTGAGAACGGCCATGACCTCGAAGTCTGCCATCCTCGTCAACGCAACGGCCACGACGTCCAGCACAGGGCCCTCGAGCGAGCTCACCGCAGTCGACAGCGCCTCGTCTGCAGCCGTGAAAGCAGGGACGGTCAGTCCTGCGAACACGAGGAGCACGAAGCCGAGGAAGCCGATGCTGAACACGATGACTATCAGGCCCGGCCTGACATCACGCCTCCAAAGGTCCCTTCTGGTTCCGGGCAAGACCACCGCCTCCTTCGGACATGCTCCTGCTCGGGATAGTGCCCGACCCAGGGGTATCAGTCTCGCACTTTCCACAAAGGCGCGTAACCCAGAAGGAGTTTCTTGGTGCCTGCCCCATCGAAGGAGACGCGGATGCGGTCACCGGATATCTCCAGCACGCTCCCGCGGCCGAAGACCTTGTGCTCCACGAGATCGCCGACCCCGAACTCCTCGATCTCGTCGGGAGACTTCGGCTTGCGTGAAGCGCCTGCACCGAAGACCCTGCCGCTACCGGGACCGCTGCCGAACGTCGATGCCGGCCTGCCGCCACGCCGGCTCCCCGTAGAGGACAGGCCCACGGAGCCCACGCCGGTCACCTCTACGTGCTCCTCGGGAATCTCAGTGATGAACCGGCTCGGCGGGTTGTGCTGGGTGGAGCCGAACAGAGAGCGATGGTGGGCGTGCGTGAGATACAGACGCTCCTTGGCGCGCGTGATGCCCACGTACGCCAAGCGGCGCTCCTCTTCCAGGCTCGCCTGGTCGAACATGGAGTTGGCGTGCGGGAAGATGTTGTCCTCGAGCCCCGCGATGAAGACGACGGGGAACTCGAGTCCCTTGGCGGTATGCAGCGTCATGAGGGTGACGGCATGGTCGTCTTCCTGCATGGAGTCTAGGTCCGTGCGCAGCGCCGCCCACTCCATGAACTCGGGCAGCCCTGCGTCCTCATGCACCTGCGAGAACTCCTCGACCACGCCGAAGAACTCCTTGATGTTCTCGACGCGACCGTCGGCCTCGAAGGTGCGCTCGGCCTCAAGGGCCGAGACCAGCCCGGAACGTGCGACGATCTCTTCCACCAGTTCGCGAAGGGGACCTGCCTCGTGCATCTCCCGCAACTCGCGCATCATCTGAGCGAACTGCGCCACCTTCGGAGCCGAGCGGCTCTCGAGCCACTCGGAGGCCGTGTCCACCGCCTCCGGGAAGGAGATGCCGCGCACGGCGGCCTCGTATTCGAGGGTCTCTATCGTGCTCTTGCCGATGCCTCGCCTCGGCGTGTTTATGATGCGCTTGAGCGCGACCTCGTCGGCAGGGTTGACCACTGCCCTCAGATACGCCATCACGTCGCGTATCTCTGCACGGTCGAAGAAGCGCGTGCCTCCGATTATCTGGTAGGGCACACCCGCCCGAAGCAGCATATCCTCCAGCACTCGCGACTGCGCGTTGGTGCGGTAGAAGACGGCGAACTCGGCGTAGGAGCGACCTTCGCCTCGCACGAGCCGCTCTATCTCGAAGGCGATGAAGCGTGCCTCGTCGCGCTCGTCGCTGGCCTGGTAGCGGGTGATCGCCTCCCCGCCAGCGTTCGCCGTCCAGAGCGTCTTGGGCTTGCGTCCCATGTTGTTGGCGACCACGGCGTTGGCAGCGGCCAGGATGGTCGCCGTGGAGCGGTAGTTCTCCTCCAGGCGCACCACGACGGCGTCAGGGTAGTCCTTCTCGAACTCGAGTATGTTGCGGATGTCGGCACCGCGCCACGAGTAGATGGACTGGTCGTCGTCGCCCACGACCATCAGACTGCGCCCGCCCGTCGCCAGCAGGTCGCGGGGAGCGAGCAGCCCGACGATGGCGTATTGCGCGTGGTTGGTGTCCTGGTACTCGTCCACGCTGACGTGCCGGAAGCGGTCCTGGTAGGCCTTGAGCACATCCGGATGTTCCGCGAGCAGCCTGTGACCCTCGAAGAGCAGGTCGTCGAAGTCCATGGCGTCAGCGTCGAGCATGCGCTTGCGGTAGGCGAGATAGACCTTGGCAGCGGCCTTCTCCGGCGGGCTGGCGGCCCGCTCCTCGAACTCCTCCGGCCCTACGAGTTCGTTCTTGGCCGCCGATATCTTCGAGGCGATGAGCGCCACGGGCATGTGCTTGGGGTCCATCCCCAGGTCGGCCATGATCGAGAGCAGCATCCGCTTGCGGTCGTCATCGTCGTAGATGGTGAAGTTGCGCGTGTGCCCCAGGCGTTCGGCGTCGCCTCGCAGTATGCGCACGCAGAAGGCGTGGAAGGTCATCACCCACATCGAGCGGACGGCAGGACCCACCATCTCGCCCAGACGCGAGCGCATCTCCTCTGCCGCCTTGTTGGTGAAGGTGATGGCGAGTATCTCGTGCGGCGAGACGCCGTGGTCGCTCACGAGGTGGGCGATCCTGTGTGTGAGCACGCGCGTCTTGCCCGAACCCGCACCCGCGAGTACGAGAAGAGGGCCTTCGACGGTGCTCACGGCATCGAGTTGAGCCGGGTTGAG
>CAYWAF010000146.1:0-2656 GCA_964456355.1 uncultured Eubacteriales bacterium
TCCCTGACCTGCTTGTCCAGCATCGCTTTTCTCAGGCGCTCGTCTGATGTCACTCGCCTCGTCTCCTACTCACGACCATATCCAGGCACGCCGACTCTACCTTCGCAGGGCCGGTGCTTCCTTGACTCACGTCAATTCCTCAGCGGGATAGATAGTAGGATATGGGCATCGCCCGTGTCGCCGGAAGGAGCACATGCGACCCCAGCAGGACATACACCCAGACCTCTGGGCAGCGGTGCAGGGATGCCGTTTGTGGCGCGGCGCCTCCGAAGATGTGCTTGCGTCGCTCGCCCGCTCGGCCGAGGTGGAGGAGGTGCGCCGTGGCACGGAGCTCGTGGCCGAAGGTTCTCCTGCGTCGCGGGTGGGGCTGGTCGTGGCAGGACGCGTGCTCGTCTTGTACATGGGTGCTGACGGCAAGCGCATCACCTTCGAGGACCTCGGAGCGACCGAACCGTTCGGCGCCATAGCCGCTCTGGCGGGCGGACGCCACCCGGCCCGGATAGAGGCGGCCACTCCTGCCACGGTCGCATGGATGGACCGCGGTCTCCTCTTCGACCTCATGGCCGCCGAGCCGGAGGTGGCCCGCAACGTGATCTCCGACCTCGCTGCCCACGTGGTCGACTTCACCAGTGTGGTGCAGTCGATGACCCTCGACGTGCCTTCGCGGGTCGCACGCTATCTCTTCCAGCGGTCGTTGTCTGCGGGGCAGAGCACGCCCACGGGCCTGATGGTCGACCTGGGGATGAGCAAGGCCGCCTTGGCGCAGGCCCTGGGCACGGTACCCGAGACCCTCTCGCGTGCGTTCGGACGTCTCAAGGAGGACGGCGTCCTCGACGTGCAGGGACGCACCATCATCATCCACGACGTCGGAGCGCTCGCACGCCTAGGCAGCGGTTACGAGGAGGAGTGACCCGACACACGGCGCACTACTCCTCTTCCGACCCGCTCACCTTCAAGAGCTCGGCATCAGCGACCGTGGCTTCTTCGCGAGCGTCGAAGTATTCCACCGTGGCACTGCCGGCAAGTGATTCGTAGGCCTCGGCGATGACAGCATTCGGCGAAGAGGGCAGGCCCTTGGCCTGTTCGACCAGCTTCTTCTCGGCCGCGTTGTACTGCTCGTTGAGTTTGTTGGCCTCTTCTTTCTTGTCCGCAAGGAAGGCGTCATCGGCCTTCTTGGAGATCTCCAGAGCAGCCAACTTGCCGTCTGCATACTTGATGAACGGCGAGAAGTCGGCCTCCGGGAACGCGTCTTGAGCCTGCTCCAGCTTGGATTTGCCGCTCGTTATCTCGCCTGTGGCCTTCTCCGTGAGCTCTCTGGACCTCTTCACTGCCTCGGTGGTCAGCTTGTTGTACTCGGCCACGGCTTGGTCGGCCGTCTTCTCGGCCGCAAGGATACGGTCCCAGCCCTCGTTGGCAGGGTCTATCGCGCTCGCAGCCTTCACGTTCGCATTCAGGATCACCTCGGCATGCTCGAGCATGGTAAGGCGCGCTTGTGCGGAAGCGATCAGGGCATCGGCTTCTTCGACGCGGTCGGAAGGCAGGTCCGGCGAGGCGCCCTCGGCCAACTCGATGGCATCCTCGAGGTCGGTGACGGCGTCGGGGAGGTCGCGGAGCGCCTCGGCCGCCCGCGTCGCAAGCGAGGACTCGACCTCAGCCCGGATGACCTCGTCCACCTCTATGACGGTCGCATCGGCCCGCTCCACGAGCGTTATCGCCTTGTCGAGGTCTGCGGAGGCCGCCTTCCTGGCCGTCGCCCAACGGTACGCGAAGAAAGCGCCTGCCACCGCCGCCACCAACAGCAGGACGACAAGCGTGACCTGAAGCCATCTTCGATTGCGCTTGGCTTTCGCACGGCTGCGGGAGCGCGACCGGGACCGACGCGGCGCAGGCTGCTCGGTCCGTCGGGCCTCGGAGCCCGACGTCGCCTCTTCCTTCGGTGTGTAAGACTCGTCCGTCATCGTGTCCCTTTCGACCTCTTTCCGGCAGACGCCTGAGGGAGACGCAGCTTGAGTACGCGCCCTGTGCCGGAGGGGTTGTGCGTGCTCAGGTCTCCGCCATGCGCCTCTACTATCGTCCTGACCAGGAACGCGCCCGCGACACCGGTCGCCGGGATGTCCCCGCTGTCTGCCCAGAACGCATCCTGCGCCTCTTCATGCCTGACGGGCGATGCCGAGGAGCCGACCGTGACGATGACCGTCGCCCACGGACCGTCTGCCCCGACATGCACGCCGATGTCGGCTTTATCAGCGTAACGCATGATGGCGTCGAACATGCTCTCGAGAGCTCGTGAGAGGCGCTCTTCGTCCACCGACACCTTCCCGGCGTCCGAATCGAAATCTATCAATACCCTGCATTCGCCCATACCTTGCTCCAGGCGCGTGATGACATCGGTCACCAGTGCGGTCAAGTCCACGTCCTGTTTCTCGAGTTGCAGAGCGCCTTCACGTATCCGGGTCACCAGCGACAGGTCGTCTATCACGCGGTCCAGATACGCAGCATGCTCCTGGAGCGAGCTGAGCGCACGACTCCTCTTGGCCGAATCAGCAAGGATGTCCGGGTGCGTCAACAGCTGTGCGTAGCCGAGGACGGCGGTCAAAGGCTCTCTGACCGCCTTCATGCTCATGGCGGCCACCTTCTCGGACGAGAGGTCCGAAGG
>CAYWAF010000147.1:0-2611 GCA_964456355.1 uncultured Eubacteriales bacterium
GGCACAGGTCGTCGAAGACCACAGCCGAGGGGCCCAGCACGCGTATCGCCCCGTACGCACACGCCCGGGAGCACGCTCCACAGGCCGTACATGCCGAAGAGTCCACCGATGCTATCGGTATCGTCACCGGCTCGACGCTATCCGTCGGACCGGGGAGGAACAAGGCGTCGTTGGGTGCCTCGACGTCACAGTCGGCGAGAATGACACGCGTGCCACGGCGCGCCTCCAGGACCGCCAGGTTGGTGGAGACCAGTGTCTTCCCCGTGCCGCCCTTACCCGAGGCGACAGCCAAGGTGAAAGGTTTTTCCGTCATGGCAGGTTTCCGCTAATGCCCGCCGTGCCCGCCACAGACGTAACGGGAGTCCATCCGTTGCAAAGCACCTTCGGTGAACAATGCGACGACGTCCCCTATCCCGGGAGTGACGTTCTCGAAGTAGACGTCTATGCCGGCTTCGTTGAAGCCCTCCAGAGGCCTTGCGCCCATGCCGGCCACGATGAGGGCGTCCACGTCATGACTGGCGAGCAGCTGCACCGGAAGGAGGCAGCCACCCTGCTGGTGTGGAGGGTTGTCCACGATCTCGACCGAGGCGATCTCGCCGTCCTCTATCTGGATGATCGTGAAGCAGTCACAGTGCCCGAAGTGTCCCGAACGTTCGCTCTCGAGACCTCCTTGGCCTGTCGAGGGCACAGCTAAGCGTATCTTTTCTCCCATATCTCCGATCTCCGTTCTGTTCTCTCACTACAGGAAACATGCTTACGATGCATCCTGGAGCATATACCGAGGGAAGCCCTAGGTCATCCCGGCGTGCGCGGCACCTTCAGTGAGCTCCGGCAAGACCCCTTCTTCGAAGGCCTCGACCGCCTCTCGCACAGTCATCCCTGCGCCTTTGTACCCTTTGATCCCGACCATCCCGAGAGCACGGTAGGCCTTGGGGCCGAGGTGACCCGTGATGACCGCCTCGGCTCCAGAGTCGGCGACCGACTCCGCCGCTCCTATGCCTGCGCCCTCCAGAGCGTTCAGGTTCTTGGCGTTGTCGAGTGCGGTGACCTGCATCGTCGACGTATCGACTATCAGGAAGTATGCTGCCCTGCCGAAGCGCTCGTCCACCGCGTCATCGAGGCTCGTGCCCAGGGCTGAGACCGCCACCTTCATCGGTTGCGCCATCCACGAATACCGAAGCCTCTTCCGGCGCCGAGCCCTCTTCCGGCCCATCCGCGCCGTCCGAAACCACGGCGGAAACCGAGACCCAGCAGACCACGCCTGGTAGACGGATCGCCGGGAGCACAGTTGCCCATGCCACCACCGGTCATCGGGCCTCTGCCCTCAGGACCTGTCCCATCGAATCCTGGCATCTCCATCACTCCTTCTTCTCTCTCGACGCATATCGGTCGACCCTTCCGAGCCGTCCGGTATCAGTCGCTTTCTTCCTTGTCGTCTTCCTTGTCATTTCCTTGGCCGGCGTCACCTTTCGCAGCGCTTCCTTTCCCGGCGCCTTTCTTCTTCCCATCCAACGCTGCTTGCAACTCGTCGGCGAGCATGCTCGCGAGTTCTGCACGGTCCCGCAGGTACGCGATCCAGTCCTCGGCAAGCTCGAGACCTTCGGCGGTCAGTTCGTACTCGCGCTTCTGAGGTCCCGAGTCTCCCTCGACCCAGGTCGAGGTGACCAGGCCCTCCTCCTCCATCCTGCGGAGGATGCGATACAGGCCGCCTGCATCCACGCTCAAGACGTCGTCGGTCATCTCCGAGATCGTCTTGCGCAGGTCGTAACCGTGGCCGCCGTTGCGCACGAGTGCCGCCACGATCGCCGGCTCCACCAGAGCACCACGACCGATGCCCCCACCATACCTGCGACGGGTACAGTAGAGACGACGACCTTGTCCGGCCGCGGCTTCGGGTCCGGCATTCGCCCAGGCCCTGCCTCCGCCGCGTGCTCCTCTGCGTCTGTTGTCAAGGGGAGGCATGATATCTACTCCAAACATATAAATGCTGATTTCATCTATATGCTAATAACATCTAGTGGGTACGTCAAGGACTTTCTGAGGTGATTTTCCTGCGATAAGGGTCACTCAGGCGGGGTGTCGGTGAGGCGGTCGAGTGGACGGGTCGTCACGTAGGTGAGGAAGCCGTGCTCGGTACCGAGCCGGTAAACGGCCTCCACGTTCTCGGGGTCCGTGGCGTACTCGCAGTCCAGGACGGGAAGGCCTGCCTCCTGCCAGACCGCGAGCGCATCCAGGTACTCCTCGGTGAGCTCGGGGTCTTGGGCCACGTCACCCACCTGCTCTCCGGTGTCCGGGTCTCCTCCACCGTCGAACCAGATGGCCTCCTGCGCAACGGCGTCGAAGACCTCCCTGTACTCCTCGCGGGAGCCGAGTTCAGCCGCGTTCTGAGCGACCAGGACGAAGTCTAGGTCGCGGACACGCGCATGTACGGCAAGGTCGCGCACGAAAGCGACGAGTTCGTCCTCGGAGTCCAGGCCCTGGGCCTCGGCAAGCTCGACGACCGGCTCGAAGTCGTAGACCTCCAGCCAGTCGAGATAGGCGCCGTCGTAACCGTCAGCGGCGATGGCGTCGATGGCCTCGAACATGGTCTTGCGCCATTCCTCGTGCCAGA
>CAYWAF010000148.1:0-2609 GCA_964456355.1 uncultured Eubacteriales bacterium
GTTGCGCGAGACTACCACGAACAGGACCTCACGTTGTTCGCCGGAGTAGATCCCGCGGCCCGAGAGAGCCGTCGCACCCCTGTCCAGGTCGTGGAGGATAGCCTCCCCTATCCTGTCGGACTCGGCAGATATGATGTGGACCGCTTTGTTCACGGAGACGCCTTCGAGCGTCAGGTCTATGACGCCTCCGGAGACGAATATGGCCACGGCACCATAGAGAGCCAACTCGGGCCCGAAGACGAGAGCGGCGACCAGGGTCACGGCCGCATCGATGATGAGCGTCAGCTGACCCAGGCCGAGCGCCACTCGCGAAGAGAGTAACTGAGCGACCAGATCGCTTCCCCCCGTGTTGCCGCCGGCTTTGAAGTTGAGGCCCAGTCCCAGACCCGTCAACGCACCTCCGTACAGAGCCGCAAGCAAGAGGTCTTGTGAGGCCAGAGGCGTGACGAAGGGAGCCATCAGGTCGATGGCGACAGAGAGGGTGACTATGCCGTAGATGGTCTTGGCGGCATATTTCCAGCCACGCGAGCGTAGAGCGACGAGCAGGAGAAGCACGTTCATCACGAGCATCTGCATGCCGACGGGGAGGTTGACGCCTGCATCGCGTGCCACGTGATAGATGATGGTGGCCAGACCGGACACGCCACCAGCAGCGATCTTGTTCGGGATGAGGAAGGCGTTGAGCCCCCACGCGGTGATCAGGATGCCCACCGTCATCAGTGTGTAGTCACGCAAAGGGCGACTGCGGAGCACCGACCGGGGATGCAGTTTGGCTATGGCGCGTGCCATCATGCTTGCCCACTCTCCCACGTGCCGCCCATGTCGAGACGAGGGCGCTCACGTCGCTGCTGCAAGAAGCGGAGCACCGTGTCCGCGTCTTTGCTGACCACGTTCTCCTCGGCTATGCCGACATCTTCAGCCACACGCAAGGCATTGTCGAATCGGCCCACATGCAGACAGAAGTGCGCATCCGACGTTATGGCCACGAAGGCACCGAGTTCTGCTGCTTTCCGAGCGAACTCTATCTCTCCCGAGGTGTCCCGCGACCTCGACATGGACGGCTCGAAGCTGCCGTTGTTGATCTCCACGATGACCCCGGCTTCGACAGCAGCGCTTACGACCGCTTCAGCATCCAGTGGGAACGAAGGGTTGCCCGGATGCGTGATCATGTCCACCAAAGGGTGATGGATCGCTCGGACCATCGCCGCCGTCCTCTCGGCATCGCTCGCCTCATCATAGCCAGTGCCGGGATGGAGCCCGACCGCGACGAAATCGAGCTTCGCGAGCGTGTCGTCGTCCAGGTCGAGGCCGTTCTCGGTGTCAGGCGTCAGGTCCGCCTCCACGCCCTTCAGTATGCGGACGCCATCCAGGACGCTAGGGACTATCTTGAGGTTCATGAAGTGCCACTCGTGCGGCCCACCGGGACAGGCGGGACCGTGATCGGTGATGGCTATGAGTTCGAGCCCTTTCGAGGACGCGGAATGCACGAGTTCCAGCACGGTCGAGTAAGCATGGCCTGAAGCCGTGGTGTGCGTGTGGAGATCGGTCTTGATCTGGAACACTCAGGCCTCTTCCTTGGCCAGCGCTGCCTGCTCTTGCTCGACACGCCAACGATGGTACCCCAACACGAACTCGTCGAGATCCCCTGAGAGGACGGCATCGACGTTCCCCGTCTCTATGCCGGTGCGCAAGTCTTTCACGAGCTGATAGGGATAGAGGACATAGTTGCGGATCTGGCTGCCGAACGTGATGTCCTTGCGCTCGCCACGGAGTTCTTCTAGTTCGGCCTGACGTTTGGCCTCTTCGAGCTCGTAGAGCCGCGCTTTCAAGATGACCATCGCGCTCTCTTTGTTCTTGTGCTGACTCTTCTCGTTCTGGCAGGTGACCACGATGCCGGTCGGGATATGCGTTATGCGGACCGCGGAGTCGGTCGTGTTGACCGACTGACCGCCGGGCCCGCTCGAGCGGAAGACGTCTATGCGCAGGTCCTCGTCGTTTATGTCGACCTCGATCTCGTCGCCGATCACAGGAAGGACCTCGACGCCGGCGAACGTGGTCTGACGACGCTTCTTCTCGTCGGTCGGACTTATACGGACGAGACGATGCACTCCGGCTTCCGACTGCAACATCCCGTATGCGTTGCGCCCATGCACGGTGAAGACAGCTCGGTCCAAGCCCAGCTCGACCCCTTCGGGGGCATCGTGGACGTCGACCTTCCACTTCTTGCTCGCAGCGTATTTCGTGAGCATCTTGAAGAGCATCTCGGTCCAGTCTTGAGCCTCCAGCCCACCCTGGCCCGGAGTTATGGTAACGATGGCGTCCCCATGATCGAACTCGCCGGAGAACCAAGAAGCGACTTCCAGCGATTCGAGCCGCTTGGTGAGGGATGAGATGTCCGTCTCGACCTCAGCGGCCAACTCCTCGTCCTCCTCGCCCACGGCGAGTTCGTTGGCCACCTCGATGTTCTCGATGGTCGCGCGGACCTCCTCGTAGGACTCGACGTCGCTCTTCAGGTCGGAGAGCCTCGACATGAGTTCCTGTGCAGCTGCTTGGTCTTCCCAGAAATCAGGAGCGGCAGCCTTCTCTTCGAGCAAGGCTATCTCTTTGCG
>CAYWAF010000149.1:0-2574 GCA_964456355.1 uncultured Eubacteriales bacterium
CTCATGAACGCGATCATAACGGAGGCCATCCGGCAGGGTGCCGGCGACATCTACATAGAACCGCAAGAGAAGGAGATGCGTGTCCGATACCGCATAGATGGTGTCTGCCAGGAGGTCTTCCGCAGTCCGAAGAAGATGCACAAGCAGGTCATCAGCCGCCTGAAGATCCAATCCGGGATGGACATCGCTGAGAGGCGCATACCTCAGGACGGAAGGTTCGGCGTGGTCCTGGACGGCAAGAGCGTGGACTTCCGAGTCGCCGTGCTCCCTATCGTCAATGGGGAGTTGGCGGTGCTGCGCTTGCTCCGGCGCGATTCGATCCTGATGTCCTTGGAGGACCTCGGATTCAGGGAACAGGCCTTGCACCGTCTGCTCGACGCCCTCGCTATGCCGTATGGGGCCATCCTCGTCACAGGGCCCACTGGCTCAGGTAAGTCCACGACGCTTTATGCAGCCATCAACAGGACGAACGACATCAAGACCAACCTCATCACCGTCGAAGACCCTGTCGAGTATCGTCTTGCCGGGCTTTCCCAGGTGCAGGTGAACGAGAAAGCAGGTCTCACGTTCGCAGCAGCCCTGCGCTCCATCCTCCGTCAGGATCCCGACAAGGTGATGGTGGGCGAGATACGAGACAAAGAGACCGGGACCATCGCCATCGAAGCTGCGTTGACCGGACACTTGGTCCTCTCGACCCTGCATACCAACGACGCTCCCTCGGCCGTCACCCGTCTCACGGAGATGGGGATAGAACCCTTCCTGACCGCCTCTGCAGTCACTGTGGTGCTGGCACAGCGTCTTGCGAGACGCCTTTGTCCGGCATGTAAAGAGGAGTATCTGCCGAGTGAAGAGGCACTTCAGAGGGTCGGTTTTCCGTATGAACCGGGGAACCCTCCCAAGCTCTATAAAGCGAGAGGTTGCAAGAAATGCGGCAACATCGGCTACAAAGGACGTATGGGCATACATGAAGTCATGGTGATGTCCGAGACCCTGGAACGCCTGACGGTGGAATCCGCTTCAGCGGACGAGCTCAAACGACAGGCGGTGGAAGAGGGTATGGAGACTCTGAGGATGGACGGCTTCGAGAAGGTCAAGATGGGGTTGACCTCCATCGAGGAGATAATGCGGGTCGTCGTGTGAGGTCTCGGGTTAATTCGCAGGTCGCGAGCGTGTCCTCCGTTTGTTGTCTGCCCTACATCTTCGTGAGAGACTAAGGGTGTCCGCCATAGCGAGGTTGCGTTTTGGCGTACATCAAGTCATGTGAGTCAGGACCTGGCCTGGAGGTGTCACCGGAATGGCAGACAAGGGCATCGGGGACTATTTCATAGATGACATAGAAGACGAGATGCTCGAAGAGGAAGACGAGCTCATCGCAGCGCCGGTGGTCGTGCCCCCGACGACCGGTGGAACGGCAGAAGAAGCGAGTCCGGAGGCAGCGTCTCCGGCACCCTCATCGCAGCAGGCAGGAGGTACTCCCGAGGCGGAGTCGGCACAAGCGCCCCGACAGCCAGCCACGGCGCAGCAGCCTCCCCAAGCGAAGGTCTCACCTCGCAGTCGTGAGCAACGTCTAGCAGATGTGTTGAACGCGCTCATGATAGATTCGCCGGAGATACAGGCTGCGGCGCTGGTGAGCATGGACGGTTTCACGATGGCATCAGCGATGCCGGAGGGGATGCAAGAGGACCGTGTGGGTGCGATGTCTGCGGCGATACTCGGTCTCGGCGAACGGGCTGCGGCGGAGTTGGGCCGTGGTCATCTGACGCAAGTCTTCATCGAGGGTGATGACGGGTACGTGGTCTTGATCTCCGCAGGTGACCGGGCAGTGCTCACCACGTTGACCCAGTCAGACTCCAAACTGGGCCTTGTGCTCTACGACATGAAAGCAGCTGCTGAGGCGATAGCCGAGATACTCGGCTGAGCGTACGGATGTTCTGCGCGGGAAGGGTGCGAAGATAGCCGATGGCTCTTCGTGGCAACCTCAAAGATTTCTCTTTGCCTGACGTTTTCCAACTGGTGACGTTCAGCAAGAAGACGGGCGTTCTCAAGATCAGGAGAGAGGACGGCTCGGAAGGCAGCATATGGTTCCGCGACGGAGACGTCTTCTTCGCTCAATCGAACTGGCGCAGGGAACCGTTGGGTGAGCGTCTGGTCCATGCCAACAAGATCACTCCGAGCGCCCTTCAAAAAGTCTTGGAGATCCGAAAGCATGAAGGGGACCAGGGGCGCAGGCTGGGCCAGATCCTCGTCGACGAGGGCTATATCACCGACAAAGTGCTCGAGGCTTTCGTCCAGGAGCAGATACAGGACACCATATTCGACCTCATGAGGTGGGACGAGGGCGATTTCGACTTCGAGGTCTTGCCAGAGGTGGTGGACGAGGACATCGGTCTCTCCGTCTCTATCGAGAACATCGTCATGGAGGGCAGCCGTCGTCTTGAGGAATGGACCCGCATCAAGAAGAAGATCCCCTCGATGGACATCGTCTTCAAGATGGCTACGGCTCCGGGAGAGGGCACGTTCGAGATATCGCTCAAGCCGATCGAGTGGAACCTCCTTCTGCTGGTGGACGGCACG
>CAYWAF010000150.1:0-2555 GCA_964456355.1 uncultured Eubacteriales bacterium
GGGGGTGGTCGCCCATGTTCACGTGGAGCATCGTTCCGCTGAGGTAGACCTCCACGCACTCCTTCAAGCCGGACAACACCTCGAGTGCCGATTCCGCGTCAGCGACCTTCAACTCGAAGAGCTGGTCGTGCATGTAACGGGTCTTCAGGGCCGCCGGCGTCCCGGAGGCCACGATCTTGCCTTTGTATATGAAGGCCAGCCGCTCACAGCGCTCCGCTTCGTCCATGTAGTGGGTGGTGACGAACAGGGTGACTCCCTGTTGGGACAGGTGGTGCAACAGCTCCCAGAAGCGCTCGCGCGCCATGGGGTCCACCCCGGAGGTCGGCTCATCCAAGAAGAGCAACTCTGGATGGTGTATCGTCGCGCATCCCAATGCGAGGCGCTGCTTCCAGCCGACGGAGAGATTGGCCGTGAGCTCGCTCTCCCGCCCCTTGAGGTGGGCCATCTCCAGCACATACTCGCGCTCGCGGACGAACTCCTCTTCGGTGAGCCCGTAGACTCCCGCATAGAAGCGGAGGTTCTCGTCGACGGTCAGGTCTTCGAACAGGGAGAACTTCTGTGACATGTAGCCGATGCGACGACGCACGGCCTCCGGCTCGGAGACGACGTCGTGCCCGAGCACGGTAGCCTCTCCCCTAGTGGGGGTGATCACTCCGCAGAGCATCCTGATCGTGGTGGTCTTCCCGCTGCCGTTCGGGCCGAGGAAGCCGAATATCTCTCCTTTGCGCACGTCGAAATGCACGTCGTCGACGGCCGTGAAATCTCCGAAACGCTTGGTGAGACCACGGACGGATACGGCAGCCTCGAGGTCCGGGACCGGCGAGTCTTCAGGGCCGACCCGTCTCACGAGCGACGGGGTCGATGCGGTTGTGTTCTCTTCGGCGGAAGACAAATGCGACCTTCTTTCGCTCAATCGGCGAGCCGTTTGTGGAACCGGGCGAGTGCAGCCAAGAAGAAGACGGCCGAGAACGCTGCGAGAGCGAGCATCTCGAACCAGAGGGCATCGAAGCCGGCACCCTTCATCCAGTTGTCACGGAGCACGATGATGATGTAGCGCAGAGGTATCAGATACGTGAGCGGCTGTATGGGCTCGGGCATCGATTCGATGGGGAAGATGAACCCGGAGAGCACCATGGCGGGCATCAGGATGAGCATGAGTGTCTGCTGCGCCTGCTGACGCGTCTTCGAGACCATGGAGATGGCGAGGCCGAGGCCCACTGCCGAGAAGGCGAAGAGCAACAGCCCGGTTCCCACCACGGGCACGCTCCCGTAGAACGGGACGTGGAACCAGAGGGCGCCGAGCAACATGACGAACGTGGCCTGGACGGCAGCGACGATCATGTAGGGGGTGATCTTGCCCACCAGGTACTCGGAGCGGGTGATGGGCGTGACGAACATCTGCTCCAGCGTGCCACGCTCCCTTTCGCGGACCACCGCCTGACTCATGATCGCCATGATGGTCATCATCATTATGAAGGCGCCGAGTGCGGGTATCATCGAGTTGACGTTGCGCAGAGCAGGGTCGTAGAGCGCGCGGACCTCGGCGTCTATCCCCACGTCCGGCAGGTCGAGCCCGGACTCCTCGCGCATCCTCTTATCGGCGTCGAGCACTATCTGCTGCGAGTAGCTCATGACCACCGATGCGGTCTTGCTGTCCGCTCCGTCAACGACCATCGTGACGGAGGCGCGCTCTCCCCTCTCGAGCGCCCGCTGGAAGCCGGGCGGTATGAGCAGCGCGGCCTGGATGCGGTTGGCATCCATCAAGGGTCTCACCGACTGCTCGCTGGAGAGGTGCTCGGATATGTCGAAGAAGCCCGACGTGGAGAACGCCTCGCCCAACGCGCGGGAGGCCGTCGTGCGGTCCTGGTCCACGATGGCGGTGGGGACGTTCTGCACGTCCGAGCCCACGACGTAGCCGAACATCACCAGATAGAGCATGGGCATGATGAAGAGGAGGGGGAGCAGCAACTTGTCACGCTTGAGCTGCAAGAACTCCTTCCACATCAGAAGGCGTATGCGGGTGAGGCTCATCGTCTACGCCCTCCTCGCGTACATCACGGTCGCGATGGAGAGGGATATGACCGCATAGACGGCCAGGATTACGACTTGAGGCCACAGGATGTCCATCCCCGCACCTTTGAGCATGACGGAGTGCACCACGTCCACCATGTAGCGCGCCGGGAACAGATAAGAGGTCCATTGCAAGAAGGCGGGCAGGCTGCTCAAGGGGAAGACGAAGCCGGAGAGCATGAAGGCTGGCATGAAGGCCACCATGAGCCCCATGACGTTCGCTGCTTCGAGTGAGGTCGCACGCGCCGAGACGATGAGCCCTATCGCCAAGCAGCAGAGCACGAACAGGAATGCGGCCACCAGGAAGGTGGGGATGCTCCCCCGCATGGGGACGTCGAAGAGCAACACTCCTAGTGTCGCTATGGCGATCATGTCCACCATGCCTATGACGATCCACGGCGCCACCTTGCCCACCATCAACTCTCCACGCTTCATGGGAGAGACGGTGAGCTGCTCGAACGTGCCCTGCTCCCTCTCGCGGACCA
>CAYWAF010000151.1:0-2554 GCA_964456355.1 uncultured Eubacteriales bacterium
TCCGGCCGATCGTCGCCAGCATCAAGGAGTTCTTCGGCTCCAGCCAACTCAGTCAGTTCATGGACCAGACCAACCCGGTCGCGGGACTCACGCACAAGCGCCGCCTCTCCGCACTCGGCCCCGGCGGACTTTCCCGTGAGCGTGCCGGCTTCGAGGTCAGGGACGTGCACCCCAGCCATTACGGCCGGATGTGTCCGATCGAGACGCCGGAAGGTCCCAACATCGGACTGATCGGCTCGCTCGCCACTTACGCGCGGATAAACCCGTACGGCTTCATCGAGACGCCATATCGCAAGGTCGTCAAAGGCAAGGTCACCGACGAGATCGAGTACCTGACCGCTGATGTCGAGGAGCAGTACGTCATCGCGCAGGCCAACGAGCCCTTCGACAAGAAGACCGGCAAGTTCAAGCGCGATCGCGTGCTGTGCCGCCTGAAGGGCGGGGAGCCGGAAGAGGTACCCCCTAAGAACGTGGACTACATGGACGTCTCGCCGAGGCAGATGGTGTCCGTGGCCACGGCACTCATCCCGTTCCTCGAGCACGACGACGCCAACCGTGCGCTGATGGGTTCGAACATGCAGCGCCAAGCCGTCCCGCTCCTGAAGCCTTCCGCTCCGTTGGTGGGGACGGGCATGGAGTACCGTGCAGCGGTCGATACCGGCGAGATAATACTCGCCAGGAACGCCGGCACCGTGGCCGAGGTGGACAGTCGCAAGATAGTCGTGACCACCAAGGACGGCGAGGACGTCTACGAACTTCCCAAGTTCATGCGCTCCAACCAGGGCACATGCATCAACCATCGCCCCATCGTCACCGAGGGGCAGAAGGTCAAGAAGGGCCAGGTGCTCGCAGACGGTCCCTCCTCGGACCAGGGCGAACTCGCTCTGGGGCAGAACCTGCTCGTGGCCTTCATGCCATGGGAGGGCTACAACTACGAGGACGCGATCATCATCTCCGAGCGTGTCGTCAAAGAGGACATGCTCACCTCCATCCACATAGAGGAGTACGAGGTCGAGGCGCGCGACACCAAGCTCGGCCCCGAGGAGATCACGCGTGAGATACCCAACGTCGGTGAAGACGTCCTGGCCAATCTGGACGAGGACGGCATAATCCGCATCGGCGCGGAGGTCTTCCCCGGTGACGTGCTCGTCGGCAAGGTCACCCCCAAGGGCGAGACCGAGCTCACCGCTGAGGAGCGCTTGCTGCGCGCCATCTTCGGCGAGAAGGCCCGCGAGGTGCGCGACACCTCACTCAAGGTCCCGCACGGCGAGACCGGTCGCGTGATAGCGGTGGTCAAGTTCTCCCGCGAGGACGGAGACGACCTCTCCCCCGGCGTGAACGAACTCGTGCGCGTCTACGTGGCTCAGAAGCGTAAGATCCAGGAGGGCGACAAGCTCGCTGGCCGTCACGGCAACAAGGGCGTCATCGCGAAGATACTTCCCGAGGAGGACATGCCGTTCCTCCCTGACGGCACTCCGGTCGACATCATCCTCAACCCGCTCGGTGTCCCGAGCCGCATGAACATAGGGCAACTCCTCGAGACGCACCTCGGCTGGTCTGCCAGTCACGGATGGTCAGATGACAAGAAGTCCGTCAAGCCTGTGGAGGGCCCCATCTACGTCGCCACTCCCGTCTTCGACGGCGCGAAGGAGAGCGAGATATCCGACACGCTCGAGGCCGCCAACCGGAACCTGCATGCCAAGTACGCCAAGCGCTTCGGGAAGCACGTCCTGGAGTCGGTGGTGCCGCAGCTGACCCGTGACGGCAAGACGACGCTCTACGACGGCCGGACAGGCGAGCCTTTCCGCGAGCCGGTCACCGTCGGTCAGATCTACATGCTCAAACTGTTGCACCTGGTCGACGACAAGATCCACGCCCGCTCGACGGGGCCGTACTCGCTGATCACCCAGCAGCCTCTCGGAGGCAAAGCGCAGTTCGGCGGTCAGCGCTTCGGCGAGATGGAGGTATGGGCGCTGTATGCATACGGCGCCGCCTATGTCCTGCAGGAGATACTCACCATCAAATCCGACGACGTCCTGGGTCGCGTGAAGGCCTACGAGGCGATCGTCAAGGGCGAGAACATCCCCGAGCCGGGCATCCCCGAGTCCTTCAAGGTGTTGGTCAAGGAGATGCAGTCCCTCTGCCTGGACGTCGAGATAATCTCAGAGTCCGGCGAGGAGATAGAGCTCAAGGAAGAGGAAGAGGACATCTTCAAGACCGCTGAAGAACTCGGTCTGGATCTCGGCACGGAACAAGAAGAGACGGCGAAGACCGACACCGATGCCCTAGAGGCTCTCATCGAGAGCGATATAGCAGCACTGGATATCTCCGACGATAACGAGGAGGGGTAGGCCTTGCTCGACGTCGATGTGAACAATTTCGACAGGCTCCGGATAGGACTCGCATCCTCGGGGCAGATCCGGCAGTGGTCCCGCGGCGAGGTCAAGAAGCCCGAGACCATCAACTACCGTACTCTCAAGCCCGAGAAGGACGGCCTGTTCTGCGAGAAGATCTTCGGTCCGACCAAGGACTGGGAGTGCTACTGCGGCAAGTA
>CAYWAF010000152.1:0-2544 GCA_964456355.1 uncultured Eubacteriales bacterium
TGCATCCTTATCGTGTTCCGCCTGAGTGCAAGCATCTGCATAGCGAGGACAGCGAAGCTCAATCCTATCGCACCGCCGAGGAACAACACGATCATGACGGTCATGAGTGGACGCTCCGGATTGAGTGTTCCGGTGAAGTATACGTACAGCAGGTAGACGGCGATCAACATCGCCACGAGCATGAGGACCCCACCGAAGACGGCGAACAACCTCGCCGGCCGCTCCAGCAGCCCGAAGGAAAGATGGCTGAGCACGGTCGCTCTGGGACGGAACTTCGACTTCCCCCTCTTGCGAGTCTTGAGCACGGCCGGCATCTCGACCACCCTGTAACCCAAGATCATCGCATCAGACAGGATCTCCAGATGGATCTCCTTGCCGTCCGACTCGAGGTCGAGAGCGCACAAGGCGTCCGCTCGATAAGCCCGGACTATGCCGGTGCTCGTATAGACGGGCTGTGGCAACGCGCGTCTCAGGATCCAGTTCCCCGTCCGTGACAAGGCGAGCCGCAAGAACGGCACCCCCTCCACATCACCACCGGGCATATAGGGAGATGCAAGCACTATGTCGATCTCAGGATCGTCCAGCAGCATCTCGACCATGCGCACGACGTGATCCGCCGAATAACTGAGATCGGCGTCGAGGGTCACGACGTATTCTCCTCGAACCCTCTGGAAGCCCTGTCGCATGGCATAACCACGACCGTGGTTGGTAGCATACGCTACAGGGCGTACGTCATCTCTGATGGAGGCTATCCGTTCGAGCTCGGCAGCCGTACCGTCGGTGCTGCCGTCATCGACGGGAACGATCTCGTAGCTCCACCCCGCATCACCAAGGACCTCAGCCACAGCCGAGAGCGTGTCCGCAGCGTTCTCGACCTCGTTATGCATGGGTATGACTACCGAGACCAATGGTCGCATCCGTGCTCCTGATGAAGGCCATGTGATGGTAGTACGCACTCTTCGGTGCTCAAGTCCTCGTACTACACAGTATAAGGTATCCGAACCGTGATTCCGGCCGTCGCCCTCCTCTCGGCATCTGTTTTGCAAAGTTCAGTAAGAGATTGGTAAGACGCATGCCTCATACTCGCAGAGAGGCCTGCATCTACACGCTATCTCCACAGTCGTCATGGCATCTACCTGGGATTTCATGGTAGAATGATTGGTTGAATCCGTGTGTCACGGAGCGATTTCGTGACGCGGGACGGTCAAGTGACGCGAAAGGCACTGCATGACGCACAGAGCAGCATCGTTGTTGCAGCGCGGAGGCGCCCTCGCCCTCGTGCTCGTGATGCTATGCGCCATCCCTGCCGTGGCAGAGCCTGCGACGTCCACCCCGGAGCCGACTCCATCCGATCCGGCTCCCGCCACTACCTCACAGCCCGACCGGTCGACGACGGACTCCACTCCTCTACGCACTCCTCCCTCTGAAGACGAGACCTCCCCCATCGAGGTCCCGACGGACGGGCGTACGGAGGAGTTCCGCGCCGAACTCGCACGCAGGCAGGCACGCCTCGACGAGTTCAAGGCGCAGCTCGACGAACTCGACAGGGAGCTCGCACTCGCTGCCGAGGCCTACAACCATGCGGCAGACCAGTTGGACTCCACCCGCCAGAAGGTCGCACAGACCTCGGTGGACCTGCGCGCCGCCAACGAGGCCTACAAGATCCAGTTGGACCTGCTCGAGAGCCGGGCCAACTCCATATACAAGCAGGGCACGTTCGCAGCGATGGAGGTGCTCCTGGACTCGAAGTCCGTCTCGGATTTCGTGGCAAGGGTGAAGTTCCTCAACACCATAGGGTTGGCAGATGCCGATGTCGCTGCGAGCCTGCGTGCTCAGAAACAGATGATCGAGGAGAAGGCTGCCGAACTCGAGGACGCCGAGAAGCAGGCTGAGGCCCTGGAGTTCGAGTTGAAGGCACGTCAGATAGAGGTCATGATCCGCATCCAGGAACGTCAGGAGATGCTCGCACAGGCCCAGGAAGACCTGCTCGAACTCCTCGACCAGGAAGCAGCACGACGCTCTCAGCAGGAAGCGGAGCTGTTGCGCGCGATCCTCTCCGGCGCCGATGCCGCCGGGATCGAGGTAGTGCCCGGCTCGCCTGTGGAGACGGCTCTGGCCTACCACGGCATACCGTACCTGTGGGGCGGCTCCACACCGGCAGGCTTCGACTGCTCGGGGCTGGTGCTCTACGTGTTCCGGCAGCATGGGGTGGAGCTCCCGCATTACTCCGGCAGCCAGTTCCTGTTGGGCGAGAAAGTGGCGCCCGCCGCCCTCCAGCCCGGGGACGTCGTCTTCTTCGGCTCCCCCATCCATCACGTGGGCATCTATATCGGAGGCGGATACTTCATCCATGCCCCGCGTACGGGTGACTTCGTGAAGATATCGCCTCTCGCTGACCGCAAGGACTATGCTGGGGCCAGGCGTTACAACTGGGTGCCACGCACATCGCCGCCAGAGGGCATCGATGCACCCGGGTACGAGAGCATCATAGGGAACATAGACTGACTCGGCTGCAGTACGCGCCGACATATATGCAGACAGGGG
>CAYWAF010000153.1:0-2544 GCA_964456355.1 uncultured Eubacteriales bacterium
CAGAAGTCCAAGGAGGTGTTCGGAAGATAGTGGGAGCAGAAAACGTCACCCATGCGTTGCAGGTCGAAGGAGCCCGCAAGGTCTACACCGGGTCGCGTCTGCAGAAGCGGGAAGCAGTCAGGAACGTGACCTTCAGCGTCCTCCGTGGGGAGGTCCATGGCTTGCTCGGTCCCAACGGTGCCGGTAAGACCACGACACTCAAGATGCTTCTCGGTCTTGTGAGGCCGACATCGGGTCACTTCGCGATCATGGGACAACCGGTCGCTCCGAAGACCAGGAAACGTCTCGGGTTCCTTCCCGAACAACCGTACTTCCCTGTCCAACTCACAGCCCGAGAGGTGTTGACCTTGTATGGGAGACTCTCCGGCCTCTCCCGCTCGGAAGTGGCCGAGCGCACGCCTGCCCTTTTGGAGCGTGTGGGTCTGCAAGGCAGGGAGGACACGCATCTTTCCCGTTATTCCCGTGGGATGCTCCAGAGGCTCGGCATCGCCCAGGCACTCATACACGATCCCGACGTCGTCATCTTGGACGAGCCTGCCTCAGGTCTGGATCCCGTAGGGCAAAGGGACGTCCGCAACCTCATCCTCGGACTCCGTGAGAGGGGCGTCACGGTCCTTCTCTCCTCCCATCAACTCTCCGAGGTGGAGGCGGTCTGTGACGAGGTCACGATCTTGAACAGAGGGTCGGTCGCTGCCACAGGCAGCATCGATGCTCTTCTCAACATAGAAGGACAAGTCTCTTTCCGTGCGCGAGGCTCGGGCGATTCCTTGCCCGACTCTTTGACGGGATACGTCTCCGATGTCGCTTTCTCCGGAGGGGAGTGGATGTTCTCTGTTCCCTCGGACTACGTGCGGACGACGGTGGATGTGTTGTATGACGCCGGCTGGACGGTACTCTCAGTCGTGCCGAAACGGAACTCACTGGAAGACTACTTCGCGAAGCTGCTCGCTTCTTCAGACGAGGAGGCGGAGTGATGTTCGGACGTGTCTTGGCTATAGCAGGAGCGGTCGCCGCTGATGCCAGGCGCCGCAAGGTGGTATGGGTCGTCGTCCTTTTCGCAGCGGTCATGGCAGCCGCGATCCCGTCATTACCCAGTTACGGTGTGGGGATAGTCGAGGCGGTCTTCCGTGAGGTGGCCCTTACCTTGACCTATATCGCCACCATGGTGGTCACTCTGGCCCTGGCAGCCAACAGGATACCTTCCGAAGTGGAGCGCAGGACCATATACGGCGTGCTGAGTCGTGATGTCCGCAGATGGGAGTATCTCGTCGGCACATGGGCAGGGATCGTCTTCACCATGGCTGTCGTCGTCCTCTCCTTCATTCTGATCGTCATCGCGGTGGGCTGGATAGCATACGGTGAACCGATGCTCGTCCTCTTCGAAGGAGCCGTCGCCATATGGATGGAGGCGGCGGTCCTGGCTGCGTTCTGTGTGGCGGTGTCATCCGTTGCGGGTCCGGTGGTCGTCTCTGTGGCCGCACTGGCCTTCTTGTTCATCGCTCATGTCAGATCCTCACTCTTGACCCCGGGTACCATGCTTTGGAGGCTGTATCCCTCACTCGATCCCTTCAATGTGATAGCGCCGGTAGCACATGGTTCAGGCATAGGGTTTGCATATTTCGCATCCATGACGGCTGTCATGGTCAGTTGGGTAGGTGTTCTGCTGGTCATAGCCGTGGCATTGTTCAATGGAAGGGACCTGTGAGTTGGACGGGCTTGCGATGAAACCGATGACGCTCATCATCGTGGTCGTGCTGATGGTGGGGCTTCTGCTTGCCTCACAGGCTGCCACGGATACGCTCACGTCCTCTGAGATCTCGCAGACCGGAGCCATCATAGAGAGAGCGGGGTTCGCTTATCTGACGGGTCTCCGCGTGTTCGCGGCTGCGGTGATATGGAACCGGCTGGAGCCGACGTTCAATGGATATTACGAAGGCATCCCGTTGAAGGACCAGCTTTACATATTGCCTACCGTCAAGGCGGTGATCGCCCTCGATCCCCAGTTCATCGATTCCTATTATGTGGCCTCCTGGATACTCGCTCGCCGTGGAGACACGGAGACGGCTTTCGAT
The DNA here is from genome assembly GCA_964456355.1 of uncultured Eubacteriales bacterium. GTDB lineage: Bacteria > Actinomycetota > Coriobacteriia > Anaerosomatales > CAYWAF01 > CAYWAF01. Next base: position 2,073 of record CAYWAF010000153.1, read on the forward strand.
CTCGCTGCTCAAGGTGTGGAGAACAACCCGGACTCCGGGACACTTCGGGCCTCCTATGCACAACTGCTCTTCCTGTTCGGTGACGAGGAGGACCTCCAAGAGGCTGTACGGCAGGCCGATACCGCGGTCGCTGAAGCAGACTGGAAAGACCTGGCGGAGCAGCATGATGCGTATGCCATTTTCGGTGCGGTGTACAGAGGGGCAGGACTCACCGCCAAATCCGAACGGATGATGCACGAGATCGAACGCATCGATGCCATGATGGGTGGCTACTCGGCTCCTACGACCACGCATGACCATGACGACGACGGCACGTCGGGCCAATAGGTCTATCCGCCATGCCACTCTTCCAGCCTGACCTCTACTACAAGGACGTGAACGCGATAGATCTGGACGTTCTCGAGCAACGAGGGATCAAGGCGTTGCTCGTGGACCTCGACAACACACTCATGCCCAGAGACACCAACGAGGT
>CAYWAF010000154.1:0-1170 GCA_964456355.1 uncultured Eubacteriales bacterium
GCGTCGTGTAGCCTGAGCCGCTCGCCGGTCCGTGGAAGCGCACGTACACGAAGTCTCCCGTCACTGTCAGATTCCGCGGCATCCGCGTCGAGTCGACGTTCACATGGGCCGTTCCATGTTCTTGCAGGATGTCGAAGACGGCGTCCTCGAGCCATGACGTGTTGCGGAACTCTATCGCATGACGGACTCCGCCAGGCAGCATCGACAAGAACTCCTCCAGGAGCCGGTCGTCTCGATCCAGTCCAGGCGGCAACTGCCACAAGACGACCTCCAAGAGCGTCCCCAGTCCGTCCAGCCGGGTCATGTAAGCCTCGACTGCATCCGCTACGCCGGAAAGACGTCGGTGATGCGTGATGTAGCGGCTGCCTTTCACAGCGAAGCGGAAGTCGGCAGGCACGGTGTCATGCCAGCTCCGGACGGTCTTCTCGCTCGGCAGGCGGTAGAAGGTGGCATTGATCTCGACGGTCGGGAACTGTTCTGCGTAGTACGCCAAGCGCTTGGCGGAGGGGGTGTGTTCCGGATAGAAGGCACCCTCCCAATGCTTGTATCCCCAGCCACTCGTGCCTACGCGCATCGACCCCATGTCGAAGGACCCTTCGTGATCCCGGCGTCTTGCAACGGGGTATATGTACCCGGGAAGTGGATGCGCATGAGCATGCATGTGGTCAAGCAGGTCGACCGCCCTGTGCCGGTCTTCCAGGACCGCGCGGAGGCGGGACGTGTGCTCGCCGAGCACATCGACCTCACGCCCGATGACAACGCGTCGGTGCTCGCTCTGCCTCGGGGCGGGGTCCCGGTAGGACGCCCTGTCGCCGATGCCCTGCAGGCGCGGCTGTACCCTGTCTTCGTCCGGAAGTTGGCGATCCCCGCCTCACCCGAGATGGGCTTCGGCGCCGTGACCGTGGACGGTACGGTGGAGCTCAACGAGCATATCGTGCGCTCCTTCTCGCTGGATCCGAAGACCATCGAGCGTGTCGTCCGGGAGACCGTCGAAGAAGTGCGGCGTCGTGCCCGCACGTATCCCGGAGGCTATCCGTTGCCGGAGTTGGCCGATCGGACGGTCGTGCTGGTGGACGATGGGCTGGCCACCGGCTTCACGGCGTTGGCTGCAGCGAAGATGATCCGTTCGCATGGGGCCGCACGGCTGGTGCTGGCCGTACCGGTCTCGCC
>CAYWAF010000154.1:1270-2518 GCA_964456355.1 uncultured Eubacteriales bacterium
GGGTCACGCATGAGCGAGAACGGTGTACCTGATGGCGGTATGCCCGGACCCGAGTCGCCGTCCACCCCACAACCGCCGCCACAACCACCGAGCCAGCCACCGGCGCAGCCGACCACACAAGTCCAGCCCGTCGCACAGGCGCAGCCCCAGGCGCCGCCCAAGCGCAATCGTTCGGTCATCGTCATCATCGTGATTGTTGCCGTGTTGGTGCTTCTTACATGCTGTTGCAGCATGGCCGCATTCATGGTCTACAGCTCCCAGCAGCAAGACGCTCTCGCGGAGGAGCAGGCCATGCAGGTCATAGAGCACATGAACGCTGCGGATGAAGCGGCATCCGAGCTTGAGGGCGTTATCGATGATTGGGCCAGCGACGCAGACCCGGAGACACCCATCCCGCTCGATGCCGCCTCGGCGCAGTTCGATACAATGCATGATGAGCTCAAGCAGGCCGAGGCCATCGCAAGGGACATGCGAGACTCGGAGTTCAAGGACGAGATTCTCGTCGCAATCGATGAGACCGAGAATGCTCTGGATCTGTACGAGTCGGCTCTATCCTCGCTCGGCGATGTGTGGGAGCTCGCAGGGGCCGTCAACCGGATCCTCGTGCAGATGGAGGACGCGAGCGACAAGCTCGGTGAGGCCGTCAAGAACGTGAACGAGGAATCATACGCCCAGGGCAAGAAGGCGGCACAGCAAGCGAAGGCGGGCTTCGTCGAGGTGGCGGCCGAGTGTCGCCAGCTTGCGGCGGATCATCCTGAGACCGACGCAGAAAAGCTTGCCGTGCTTGCAGACAAGTCAGCCGAGCAGGCCGAGCATGTCATCAAGCAGGGGGAACTAGGGCCTACATCCAAGGTCTCCGAGTACAACGAGCATGTGAAAGCATACAACGCCCTGAACGCGGAGATCGCAGACCTTCCCCTGCCTGACTGGTTCCTTGATGATGAAGCCTTGCTGGGGTCGTTCTTAACTACGTTCGATGAAGCCAAGGAGGCTGATGCTAGAGCAGAGGCCGCCCTCGAGCGGGCTCGGCAAGCGCTCCGGGAAGGCAAGTACTGAAGATTCGGGCGGCTTCGCTCGTCGAGAATGCGAGAACGCCGGGGCATGTTCCCCGGCGTTCGTGTCTCTGTGGTGCCCCCGGCAGGATTCGAACCTGCGACACCCGGTTTAGGAAACCGGTGCTCTATCCCCTGAGCTACGGAGGCGTTGCGGAAGTATTGTACGCGGTAAGGCGAGGGTGGCAAGGCGGCG
>CAYWAF010000155.1:0-2422 GCA_964456355.1 uncultured Eubacteriales bacterium
TCTCTCCTCACTACATGGTCGTGTTGAGCAAGAAGGGCGTCATGGACCATGTCGAAGTCCAGGTCGAGGTCGCACCGGACACTGATTTCGACGAGGTCAAGGAGTTGGAGGCTCTCAGGCGTAAGGTCGCGGGAGAGATAGCGTCCGCGCTTGCGGTGAGCATAGACGTCAAACTGGTCGAACCGAAGTCCATCGAACGCAGTCAAGGCAAAGCGGTCCGCGTCATCGACAAGCGTGCGGAACAGGAAGGGGCGTGATCGGCATGATAGAGCAGGTTTCTGTGTTCCTGGAGAACAAGCCCGGGCACCTCGCACAGCTTGCGCGGACTATCGCCGATGCCGGCATCAACATGCGCGCCCTGATGGTCGCGGATACCGAGCAGTTCGGTGTGGCGCGGATAATCTGTGACAGGCCCAACGCGGCCAAGAAGGTACTCGAAGAGGCCGGATTCGGTGTGTCGACGACAGACGTCATAGCCGTGGAGATGCCCGACCGTCCCGGTGGTCTTGCCGACGTGCTGGAGGCGTTGGGCGATGCGGACATCAACGTCGAGTACGCCTATGCGTTCGTGGAGCCCGGCGCCCAAGCTGCCGTGGACATCTTCAAAGTCGATGACGACAGGGCCTCAGAAGTGCTTCAGGCCGCCGGGATCACGGTGATAGGTCCGGACAAGCTCTACGAGGCCGATTCTACGGACTGAGTCGACGCCTGGACAGCCGCGGTCAAACGTTCGCGTAACTCGCTCAACCGAGAGACGTCTTCAGGAGTAGCGAGGACATCGACCGTGACGGATTCGCTCTTGGCGCCGATCGTGTCGCAGACGCCGTTGTGAAGACGTCCGGCCACGACCTCGGCTCCCTCGCGAGTGGTGTGGGGGAGGACGGCGATGAATCGCCCGTCCTCCAACCGCCCCAACTCGTCGACCAGACGTATGTCGTTTCGGAGATATGAGGCGATCCCACGGATCAATGCACGCTGTCTGGATGGACGCAGGTCCGTGAGGATCTGATCCGAGATATCGATGAGGACGACCGAGAAGTCGGTCTCGTAACGCTCGAACTGTCCGATAGCCGTCTCGATCGCGCGGCTGATGAAACGCTGGTTGTAGACCTTGCTCCACTCGTCGATGCTGCTGGAGTCCTCCATCTTCGCGAAGATGTACTTTATCCTCCCGCAAAGCTCACCGCCGACTATCCCGACCAAGCCGTAGGTGAGGACCCTGACGAGGATGAGGGAGGCGACGTCCATCGTGAACCCGCCCTGTTCCACCATCATCGGGATACGCATCACGATGTAGATCATCGAAGCCAGCGTCGCTGCGACGAACCCTCCTTTCCTCCCCCAATGGACCGCGCCCAGCAAGACTCCGAGCAACATGAGTTGCGCCACTACCTCTTCGAAGACAGGGCTCGCATCGATGGAGAAGAAGAGACTCCCTATGATCGCGACCACGCCCACGGCAAGGACCAACGTCTCGAAGCGCGAATACTTCATCGTTCCTCCGTCCCCACTCATCTCGGCTAGCGTGGATGATTATCGCAGGTGACCTGCTCTGTGACAGGGTCGTATTCCAGGCGTGTCCCGTCGTGGTTCGGGCATACGACCACGTTGTCGAAGTTTTGGACGTAAGGCTCCAGGTCGTCCACAGTGGTAGGTTTCGTGTCATGTGCGGCTTCGTACACCAGTACTGCGTCAGAGAGGACTCTCTGATTGTGTTTGCAGGTCACGCGGCGAGCATTGTTCGTGGAGACGATGTAGGAGAGCATCGCTATGGCGACGAGGACAGCCAGGATCGCGATCACCGCCATGAGTTCCATGAGCGTGAACCCGTGATCTTCGCGGTATCTAGTGAACATCGTTGCTCCTCACCGCGATTTTCGTCGTAGAATGCATGAAGTCGCGGCCCATTGTTACATATCGGACGGTTCACTGACTTTTGAAAGCATACATTCTGCGATATTTTCTCGCACTCAGCATGATCATAGCGTTATTCGCCCCGGCACCGGCTGCCGCTGTCGTCCTTCCCGACGACATGGTCGGCGACATCCCGGCCTCTCAGGTGTCCCAAGGAGTCGCTCCTGACGTCGCCATGAAGGCAGGGGCCCTTGCAGCTCCGGACGGCCGTCTGCTTTGGAGCAGGAACGCCGACGAGGAGCGTGCCATGGCGTCCACGACCAAGATCATGACCGCCGTCGTGGTGCTGGAGAACGCCTCGTTGGACGAGGAGGTGACCATCGAGCGCCGCACGGCGAGGGCCGGGGAGTCCTATGCCGATCTCAGGGCCGGTGAGGTGTACACGGTCGAGGAACTCCTGGAAGCTCTGATAGTACCGTCCGGCAACGATGCCGCACGCGCTCTGGCCAGACATGTCGGTGGGAGCGAAGAGGGTTTCGTCGCGATGATGAACGCCAAAGCCGAGGAG
>CAYWAF010000156.1:0-2352 GCA_964456355.1 uncultured Eubacteriales bacterium
CCGCGCTTCGGTCCGATGAAGCCTGTGGGTCTGACCGATCCCAGGACAGGGGAGCGACCGTGGGCCGTGGTCCAACTACGCGCAGAGAACCGGGCGCAGACCGCCTACAACCTCGTCGGTTTCCAGACGAACCTGACCTTCCGGGAGCAGAAGCGGGTCTTCTCCATGATTCCCGGCCTGGAACATGCCGAGTTCCTCCGCTATGGCGTGATGCACCGCAACACGTTCGTGGATGCTCCGCGCCTGCTGACCCCCACGCTGAGCTTGCGCGAGCATCCGACCGTCCGCCTGGCAGGACAGCTCACGGGCACCGAAGGCTACATGGAGGCGATAGCGACGGGTCTCCTCGCTGCAGCGGGAATCGTCGCTGAGGCCCTTCATGGTGCCCCTCTCGTCCTGCCCGCCACGACAGCTCTCGGGTCGCTTATCGCATATGCGACGGACCCCGATACCGACCCGTACCAGCCGATGCACGTGAACTGGGGGCTGGTCCCGCCACTTCCCCGGCGTGTACGAGGCAAGCGAGCGCGTTATGCTGGATATGCCGAACGTGCCAGGGAGGACATGGCCTCATTCCTCGCAAGCGTGGGATACGACCCGAAGCGGAGCGAAGATGCCTGATGAACGAGCCGCGCAGGCCGTGGACGCATATCTGCAACATCTCCGAGTCGAGCGCGGTCTTTCACCACATACCCTTCGGGCGTACTCCACCGACCTGGACCGCTATCTCGAATGGACGGAGCGCTCCGGGATCGACCCGCTCGACCTTACTCACAAGGAGCTTCGCGGATATCTCGCCGAACTCGATGCCGCACGCTATTCACGCCGCACCATCGCACGTAGGTTCTCCGCCGTCCGCTCTTTCTTCGCGTTCGCAGTGGACAACGGATACGCATTGTTCGACCCGGCATCCGTCCTTTCCACACCCAGACTCTCTCGCGATCTTCCGCAGACGGCACCCGTGGACCTGATATCGAAGCTTCTCGACACTCCTGACACCGACACGCCCGTCGGTCTACGAGACCGTGCCGTGCTGGAACTCCTTTACGCTACCGGGATGCGTGTGAGCGAACTCAGCACTCTCGACATGGGTGACGTCGACCTGGACCAAGCCACCGCAAAAGTGCTGGGGAAAGGCTCGAAGGAGAGGATCCTCCCTCTGCACGCTCTGGCGGTGGAAAAATTGCGTGTCTACATCTCTGAGGCCAGACCACAGCTGCTCAAGCGGCCGACTCGAGCCCTCTTCCTATCCATCAGGGGGAACCGCCTCTCTGAAGATGCGGTCCGCAGGCTCATGAAGAAGCACCTGCGGACGATGGGAGAACGCACGGACATCTCTCCGCACACCCTTCGTCACACGTTCGCCACACACATGCTGGAAGCCGGAGCCGATCTTCGCACCGTCCAAGAACTCCTCGGCCACGTTGCGCTGTCTACCACCCAGATTTATACTCACGTCGGCAAAGGGCGACTGCGACACATCCATGCGAAGTCCCATCCGAGGGCGTGAGACGCAGTCGCAGCAAAGGGGCAATCACATGATGGCTGACCGGCGGACGGACGTCACCGGCCTGTGGATCAAATACAAAGAAACGGCGGACCAGGACGCTCGGGAGCAACTGATCCTCAACTATTCGCCCTTGGTCAAGTATGTCGCCGGACGCCTTTCCTCGAGTCTGCCCCAGAACGTGGACACTGCGGACCTGATCTCCTACGGCATCTTCGGCCTCATAGATGCCATCGAGAAGTTCGACCTGGACCGGGAGATCAAGTTCGAGACCTACGCGATCGCCCGCATAAAAGGGGCGATAATAGACGAGCTCCGCTCGATGGACTGGGTTCCCCGTTCGGTGAGGGCCAAGGCCCGACAGGTGGAACGGGCCTACATAACGCTCGAGTCCAAACTCCACCGGATCCCTGAGGACCAGGAAGTCGCAGACGAGATGGGCATCACCCTCGAAGAGCTCCACCAGATCTTCACCAAGCTCTCCTACACCTCCATCGTCTCCTTCGAAGACATGTGGGTCGGCGGTGACCGCGACGACCGTCAGAACGTCATGGGGACCATCAAGGACGACACAGCCGAAGACCCCGTCGCGATCTTCGAGAACGAGGAGATCAAAGACATCCTCGCCGATGCGATAGAACACCTTCCCGAACGTGAGCGACTCGTCATCGCGCTGTATTATTACGAGGGACTCACCTTGAAGGAGATCGGCCAAGTCCTCGGGGTCACGGAGTCGAGAGTCAGCCAGTTGCACACGAAGGCCGTGCTCAGGTTGCGCGCCCGTCTCCATGCAGCTCAAGAGATCAGCGGATAGGAAGGCGGGCGATGACCTATACGATCCTGGT
>CAYWAF010000157.1:0-2337 GCA_964456355.1 uncultured Eubacteriales bacterium
GCGGTACGGCGGTGATCTCGGATTCCGTGTTGAGTGCCGCGAAGGCGGCGGTGGAATGAAGTACTGAGTTCTTCTCTACCACTTTATAGTGGGGTACTATGCTTCCAGACTGCGGGAGTCCGAGTCCATAAAAAACCCGCATCCAAAGATAGGAGAATCGAATGAATCTGCAGCGTCCTAATGCGAACGACGCCACCCAGACGTCCAACCGTTCTCGCAACGTCGTGCCCGGTTCGGGATTGTGTACGCGATGCACAGATACTTGCCGGGGAAACTGCGAGGTCTTCAAGTCGGCTTTCCGTGGGCGGGAGGTCATCTATCCCGGGCCGTTCGGCGAGGTCACCGCTGGTGGCGACAAAGACTATCCTGTCGACTATTCCCATCTGAACATCCAAGGATATGCCCTGGGCGCACGGGGTCTTCCGGATGGCGTGGAGGGAAATCCCGACAACACCCTCTTCCCTGCCGTCGACACAGAGACTGAGTTTGGTGTCGAGAACAAGATCAAGATGAGGGTCCCGATCTTCACAGGCGCTCTCGGTTCCACCGAGATAGCGCGCAAGAACTGGGAGCATTTCGCGGTCGGCGCAGCCATCTCGGGAGTCTCGATAGTCTGTGGCGAGAACGTCTGCGGTATCGACCCCGAACTCGAGCTGGACTCCAACGGCAAGGTCAAGCGTTCGCCCGACATGGAGCGACGCATCGAGGCTTACCGGCGTTATCGCGAAGAGGGCTACGGCGACATCCTCGTGCAGATAAACATCGAGGATACTCGCCTCGGTGTGGCCGAGTACTGCATCGAGAAGTTGGGTGTCGAGACAGTGGAGCTCAAGTGGGGTCAAGGTGCCAAGTGCATCGGTGGTGAGATCAAGGTCGATTCCCTGGAGCGTGCCCTGGAGTTGCAGCGTCGCGGATATCTGGTAACCCCGGACCCGAGCGACCCTGCGATACAGGAGGCCTTCAAAGACACTGCCATCAAGCAGTTCGAACGTCACTCCCGCCTCGGCTTCATCGACGAGGAAGAGTTCTACACCGAGGTCCAACGTCTGCGTGACCTCGGAGCCAAGCGAGTGACACTCAAGACGGGTGCTTACCCGATGCGGGAACTCGCCATGGCCATCAAGTGGGCCTCGAACGCCAAGATCGACCTCCTCACCATCGATGGGGCTCCAGGCGGCACGGGCATGAGCCCATGGCGCATGATGGAGGAGTGGGGCGTTCCGACCTTCTATCTGCAGTGCATGACCAATGAACTCGTCGAGCGTCTCAGAGCCAAGGGCTCGTTCGTCCCCGACATCGCCATCGCCGGCGGCTTCTCAGCCGAAGACCACATCTTCAAGGTCTTGGCTCTCGGCGCCCCGCACACCAAGGCCGTCTGCATGGGTCGCGCACTGATGATTCCCGGCTTCGTCGGCAAGAACATCGGTAGGTGGATCGAGGACAACGACCTGCCCAACACCGTCAACAAGTACGGCACCACTAAAGAAGAGATTTTCGTCTCATACGAGACTCTTAAAGCGAAGTACGGCGACGAGGTCGACAGCTTCCCGCTGGGCGCTATCGGTATCTACACATACTCCGACAAGATCAAGGTCGGCCTGCAGCAGTTGATGAGCGGATCGCGCAACATGTGTCTTAGTACCTTGAGCAAGGACGATCTCATGGCCCTGACCCGTGAGGCTGCAGAACTCTCAGGAGTGGCGTTCGTGACCGATGCTTACCGCGAAGAGGCCTTACGCATCATCGATGCATAAGGCCCTGACCCCGCAGCTGGTCGTCCGATCGAAAGTACTCGTTCCTCGGTGTCTCGACATTTCTGTCGGGGCACCGAGTGCCGTATAAGGCCTCCCTGTGCTCTTTGTCACCTTCATGCAGGGATGATCGTTGAAAGTGAGCCTCCATCACCATCTGATGATTTTATAGATACGGGACGAGAGAGTTGCTGGTTGGTAGCGGTTAAGTGTTTCTCCCCACACTCAAGGATTGTCAGAGCGTGTGTACAGACTATCCTGTGAGGTGAGGGCATGGAGGTATTAGTAGAGGAGATGGAGCAGTGGCCGCCTCTTTGTCAGGCGGCTGTCGGGAATCCGTACACCACTACCGGGGACACTACTAAAGAAAAACCGGGGAGCTATTTCCGCTTCTGCTCAATCGATTGATTGGAAACAGTTTTATTGGTATGCAACAATTTCCTCTACGGATTCATCTATTTCATTCTCTATCTGAGACATAAATATTCGTGCTCTTTCTTGTGCTCGATCAAGTCTGTCCAAGAAGGATGCGTTTCCGCTATTTCGCTTGCGCAGGGACGAGAACCTACTGTCAAGAGTGGTTGGT
>CAYWAF010000158.1:0-2331 GCA_964456355.1 uncultured Eubacteriales bacterium
TACGGATACCGCAACAAGATAGAGCTGCTGGCAGCCGAGAAGGCTGGCAGACTGGACCTCGGTTTCAACAGGTCCGGCACGAACGACGTGGTCCCTGTGGAGGAGTGCCCGCTCCTGCCCGATACCGCAAAAAGACATCCACGGGCGTTATCGGGAGCGCTGCGCTACGCCTCCCGCGGACGGGACCTCGGCCTCCTCCGGGTCAGCCTGCGCGTGGCCACCAACACGCGAGACGTCGAAGTCGCGCTATGGACGACGCCGGGGCCTTTCCCGCGCCGTTTCGTGGCCGATGCGATATACGACGCGCTGAAGCCGACGAGCATTGTGAGATGCCTCGTGAAAGGGGACCCTGCGAGGCGCCAGGTATCCAAGATAGAGATGCTGAGAGGCAAAGGTACCTGGAAAGAACGTCTCCTGGGACGTGACCTGCTCATATCGGCCCCATCCTTCTTCCAGGTCAACACCCGGATGGCAGAGCTCCTCGTCGAGAGGGTGATGCGTGCAGCAGGTCCCCTCTCCTCGTCCAGAGTCCTCGACCTCTACAGCGGAGCAGGGACTTTCACGCTACCGCTCGCAGCAGCAGGGGCTGACGTGACCTGCGTGGAATCGTCGCGGCACGCACTCGCTGACCTGCGCACCAACCTCGAGCGGTCGGGGTTGCATGCAAAGATCGTCCCGGGCGATGCTGCGAAAGGCGCCTCCGGCCTGGACGGGTTCGACGTAGTGCTGGTCGACCCGCCGAGAGGCGGTCTGTCTGCAGAGCTCGTGGAGGTCGTCACACGGATGATGCCGCCGCGTCTCATCTATGTGTCCTGCGACCCTGCCACGCTGGCCCGAGATGCATCCATGTTGGAGAAGGGCGGGATGGCTTTGGTGAGCGTGACTCCTGCAGACCTCTTCCCACAGACCTACCACGTGGAATGCGTGGCGGAGTTCCGACCTTCAGGTCGGGATGCTCAGACCAGCTTGCCTACCTCAGGGAAGTCCGTGACGTAGACATCGTGAGGAGCATCCTCGTGGGCCTCGGTGAGGTCGGCTCCCGCCGAGTGCATCGCTTCATGGTCACCGTCCGTCCACATGACGCTGTCCGAGAGATCGTAGACCGTCCCGTCGTATGCGACATAGGTCGGCCGACCTTCTCGACCGTCGTATTTCTTGAGTTCCTCCAGTGTGAATTCCTTCATCGCTGCCTCCGCATGACTCGAAAGTGCAGGTCATACGGATTCTCCCCATCGGGAAGAAGGGTGTAACGCGAGGAGGCGGAGCTCGTCAGTCCTTCTCGAGACGCTCTCGCAGCTTGATGAGGTCGACGACTATCTTGCGGCCTTTGGTCGAGAGCACGCCTTCCTTGGCGAGCATCGATATGATGCGACTGGCCGTCTCTCGGGACGTCCCGGCCAAGGTGGCTATGTCGTAGTGCGTCAGACCTTGGACGATCGGGACGCCGCGTGTCTCGTAGCTGGCAGTCGCCACGTTCAGGAGTACCCGCATCACACGATGGGTCGCATCGTGGAAAGCCATGTCCTCGAGTCGGGCGATCGTGTGACGCAACCTGCGGGACAGGGTGGCTATCAGCGAGAGAGCGAGCCTCGGATTGAGCTGGATGGCCGCAGAGAGGTCCTTGGCATCGAGACTGAACAGCTCGATGTCGGTGACTGCTATGACATCCGCCGAGCGCGGTTCGGCGTCCACCAGGCTCATCTCGCCGAAGTGTGCGGGGGCCTCCAGATAGTTGAGCGCCAACTCCTTGCCGCCGGGAGACGCCAAGGAGACCTTCACGCGACCCGACACGAGCAGATACATGGTCGAACCGGGCTCGTTCTGGTTGACCACGAACGCACCCTTGGGGTAGGTGCGGAACTGGACCATGTCCGCAAAGGTCTCCAGATCATCAGGAGAGAGATCAGCGAACATCGGGATGGCCCTCAGTCTGGCTACCGCCTGCTCTTTCTGGGTCTGGATCTTCATACTGATGGTTTCGGCCTCATCGGACTGTGACTTGAGACACATATCGCCTCAGAGTCCGTGTCACCCGCCTTCACGCAGGAAATCTATCCAGAGCGGGGTCAGATACGGGATCAGGTCCGGCAGGTAGGTGGGCATGAGAGCATCCAACGTCTTAGGTAGCAGGTCAGGCATGAGGTCTGCCATGTCCTGTGGCATGTCACCTATGTACTTTTCGACTTCGTGCACCATGTCCGGCATGACCTTGCCCAACACCGACGGAGCGAGCATCGGGAACATCACGGGCATCATCCAGCCCATCATCTTCATCCCGCCCGGTATATGCCTCATCGCCCTCATCATCGGAGCCATGCCGGCCGGCATGGC
>CAYWAF010000159.1:0-2322 GCA_964456355.1 uncultured Eubacteriales bacterium
AGTCGTCAAACGTGTGGTCGGTCTTCCGGGAGACGAGGTCGAGGTCGTGGCCGGCAAAGCCATCGTCAATGGTCTCCCCGAGACTGGTGGGTATGAGATCTACACCAGCCCCGCAGACGTCTCGAGCATGCCGTACCTGGTGCCGGAGGGATATCTGTTCGTCTTAGGAGACAACAGGCCGGTCTCCGAGGACAGCCGTTTCTTCGGGCCGGTGCCCATAGAGTCGGTCAGAGGGAGGGCCGTCTTCATCATATGGCCGCCGGATCACATCGGACCCGTTGACGAGTCCTCTGCCAGCGACTAGCCTGAATCGACCTTCGCACACCGGGAGGACTTCGTGTTCGACAACCTTTCAAAACGCTTGCAGGACATATTCGCTGGCCTCACCGGCAAGGGTCGTCTCTCCGAGGCGGACGTCGATGCGGCCATGCGCGAGATCCGTCTCGCACTCCTCGAAGCCGATGTCAACTTCAAGGTGGTCAAGTCCTTCGTGGCCTCCGTGAGGGAGCGGGCGGTCGGGCAGGACGTGATGACCAGTCTCACTCCTGGACAGATGGTCATCAAGATAGTTCTGGAGGAGATGACTACGCTCCTCGGCTCCACGGAAGCGCGCATGGTCCTTTCGGGGAGGGTCCCGAACGTCCTCCTCATCGTCGGCCTCCAAGGCTCCGGGAAGACCACGGCCACGGCGAAACTCGCCAACCACCTGCGCAAGAAAGGCAAGCGTCCTTTGATGGTCGCATGCGACGTCTACCGTCCGGCAGCGATAGAGCAGCTCAAGACGTTGGGCCGCGAACTCGACGTCCCCGTCTACTCCGCCGACGGGCAGGACCCGGTGGCCATCGCGAGCGACGGCGTGAAGCAGGCGATAGCCGACATGCGCGACATCGTCATCATCGACACCGCCGGACGTCTCCACGTGGACGAGGAGATGATGGAGGAGGCGGCCGCCATCAAGCATGCCGTCAAACCCGACCAGGTGCTCATGGTGATCGATGCGATGACCGGTCAGGACGCTGTCACTTCGGCCAACGCCTTCCAGGAGAAGGTCGACTTCGACGGGGTCATCCTCACCAAACTCGACGGCGATGCCCGTGGTGGCGCCGCGCTCTCGGTACGAGAGGTGACCGGGAAACCGATCTATTTCGTGAGCCTGGGAGAGAAGCTCGACTCCCTGGAGCCTTTCTATCCCGACCGGATGGCCAAACGCATCCTCGGCATGGGCGATGTGGTCACCCTCATCGAGAAGGCCCAGGAAGCGGCGGACGTCGAGATGACCGAGGAGATGGAGGAGCGCCTGCGGAAGGCCGACTTCACGCTCGAGGACTTCCAAGCCCAACTCGCACAGATACGCAAGATGGGAGGTCTGCGCGACATCCTGGGCATGCTCCCCGGAGCCGGTCGTCTGAAAGACCTCAAGGACCTCGATGTCGACGAGAGCCAGCTCGACCGCATCAACGCGATAATCGACTCCATGACTCCCCAGGAGCGTCGCAAGCCCAACATCCTCAACGGTTCTCGACGAGAGCGCATCGCCAAGGGTTCCGGCACGAGCGTCGTCGAGGTCAACCGCCTGATCAAGCAGTTCACCCAGGCGAAGAAACTCATGAAGCAGATGCAGAAACAACAAGGTAAGAGAGGGGGGCGCTTCGGTATGCCTCCCGGTCTGGGTCCTCCCATGTGACCTGCCGTGATACCCGACGCGCACGTCTCGAGACGCCCATCCGGGTTTCCTCGGGGTGAGCCGTACGACACTTTGACCCGCCTGCATCTTATGACGTATCATTTCAAGTCGCTTTGCTTGAGATGTGACCTGTACGGTCACCGCGCACGGAGGTGGACTTTTGGCAGTCAAGATCCGACTGACACGCATCGGGAAGAAGAAAGCACCGTTCTACAGGGTGGTCGCTACCGATTCGCGCTCACCGCGCGACGGTCGCTTCATAGAGATCCTGGGACGCTACAACCCACGCACCGAACCTTCGACCATCGAGATCGATGTCGAGAAGGTCGAGGCATGGCTCGACAAGGGCGCTCAGATGAGCGAGACCGTGACCAAGCTCTACGAGATCGCCAAGAACCCGGAGGCCGCTCAGGCCCCCACCGGCAAAGCCGGTCTCTCCCCCAAAGAGCAGGCACGGGCGAAAGCGGCCGAAGAGGCTGCCCAGAAGGCTGCTGAAGAGGCGGAGGCCGCCGACGAGGCGCAAGCCGAGGGTGAAGACTCCGAGACGGAGGAAGGTGATGCGGACTCCGAGGTTGCAGAAGACGCACCCGAAGAGGACGCTGCCACGGACGAGGATGCGGCTGAGGCCTCCGATGAGG
>CAYWAF010000160.1:0-2315 GCA_964456355.1 uncultured Eubacteriales bacterium
AGAGGTCATCTCCGAAGGAGAGGCCACTCTGGTCAAACTGATGGCCGACGACGAATCCTCCACCATCGTCGTGAACGGATGCCTCTTCCTCAACGTCTCCTCGTTCCGTTATCTCGATTTCAGCGCTGAGGAAGACGGCACCGTGGAGCTCCGTCTCTACGGCGACGGGACCGTCCTCACGCTGAAGGCCTACCAGGATGCCGCGAACAGGATCCACCGCGGTCAGCTGAGGTTGATGGAGGACGTCGCATTGGAACTCGGGACCTTCGTCATCACGGACGACGAAGAAGACGAGGAATAAAGACCTCTCCCGCTCCGTCACCATCCCTACGGGCAACGCCGGTCACTCAGAGCTGAGAGCGCACCTCTTCGATTGCGCGTTTCATCTGGATGTCGTCGCCGCCCTCGGCCTGGTCTGCCGGGTCCATCTCGACCTCGATGTCGGGCTCGACGCCTATGCCGTCTATGACCCTGCCTTTGGGCGTGAGGTAATGAGCGACGGTGAACTTCACCCCCCCGCCGAAGCTCAGGCGCTCGACGGTCTGCACGCTCCCCTTGCCGAAGGTCGTCTGGCCCATGATGGTGGCACGCTCATGGTCTTGGAGAGCGCCGGCGACGATCTCGGATGCCGAAGCGGAGTTCTCGTTGACGAGCACGACGAGTGGGGCGTCCGTCACGGCATCCCCACGAGCGCGATGCTCCACGCTCTCCTCTCCACGGCTCTCCACCCGCACGATCACGCCGTCGTCGACGAAGGCGGAGGCCACGTCCACCGAGACGTCCAAAAGGCCGCCCGGATTGTCTCTGAGGTCGAGGATGAGGCCTTTAGCGCCCTGCTCCTCGAGGTCGGCTATCGCTTCCCGCACATCGGATGCAGCATGGTTGTTGAAGGTGAACAGACGGATGTAGCCGACGTCATCGCCCTTCATCTCGTACTTGACGTTGGGAATCTCTATCTTCGCGCGCTCTATCTTGAAGACCTCGTTCGAGTCGGTCGAGGGCCTGTAGACCTCTATCTCGACCAACGTCCCCTCGGGACCGCGGATGCGACGCACCACCTCATCGAGGTCCCATTCCTCGCGCGCCTCGTCGTCTATGCGCACTATCTCGTCCTCGGCCTGAAGACCCGCGGCCTCGGCAGGCGTGTCTTCCATAACCGAGACCACGTACACCGTCCCGTCGCGCTCTGCTATGGTCACGCCGATGCCGTAGAACTCTCCGTCGTTCTGTTCGTTGAAGTACTCGAACTGCTTCGGGTCGAAATAGAGCGCATAAGGATCGTCGAGAGAGTCGAGCAGACCCGAGATGGCACCCGCCGTCATGGAGTCCTCGCTGGAGAGTTCGAGCGCTTCTGAGCGCAACAGGCCCTCGACCTCGTCGACCTTCTCCCCGATGGTGGAAGAGGTCTCCATCGAGCCTATCCCCGGTATCTCATAACGTACGGTATGTCCGAAGACGGCTCCGACGCCGAACGCAGCTACGGCGACTATCGTGAGGACAAGCAGGGATATGAGTACTTTGAGTGTGCGGGACATCGACAGCCCTATCCTTCTTCGCGTTTCGCCCTGCGCGCCTAGACCTTCAGATAGCGGCGTAGTGCGAAGCCGGAACCTATGAGCCCTATGAAGATACCAGCCCCCACCAACACCAGGGAGATCTCCAGCATCGCCGAACCTGTGAGTTCGACCGGTAGGAACGGGAGTGCTTCACTGAGTTTCGGCATGATCAGCGCCTGGAGACCGATGATGCTCAGTATGGCCAAGACGGCCCCGATGATCGCCTGGAACACCCCTTCCAGCAGGAAGGGAGTGCGTATGAACCAGTTCGAGGCGCCCACGAGACGCATTATCCCTATCTCCTTGCGCCTGGCGTATATCGCCAGACGTATGGTGTTGTTGATGAAGATGAGACTGACGAGCGCCAGCATCGATATGAAGGCGATCATTATGTAACGCAGCACACGCGTGAAGGCGAAGAGTTTGTCGACTATCTGCTGACCGTATTTGAGAGAGTCTTCCGGGTTATCCGGACGGTCCGCCACCTTCAAGAAGAGTTCGTTGTTGAGTACCTTGTCGGCCATGGCCCGTACGTCGCGCGGGTCCTTGAGCTCCACGTCCAACGATGCCGGAAGAGGGTTGCTCTCCAACTGATCGATGATCTCCTGACTGGATGCCATCTGCTCCTTGAACTTCTCGAGCGCTTCTTCCTTGGACGTGTAGTTGACCGAGGCGACCATCGGGTCGGAGACGAACCACTGCTGCAGCTCTTCGATGTCTTCGTTGGCCGCACCGTCCATCAGGAACACCTGGATGGTG
>CAYWAF010000161.1:0-2264 GCA_964456355.1 uncultured Eubacteriales bacterium
GGCCACGCTGGGGATAGGACTCCTCTACTTGATCTCATGGATACTCTCGATCTTCGGGGTCTACCTCACCTTCCTCTACTCACCCACCCCCCTGGGCATAGGGATATCGCTGTTCATATGTGTCATCGCAGCACTGAACCTCGCGGTTGACTTCGACACTATCGACAAGGGCGTTGAAGTGCACGCTCCGGCGCACATGGAGTGGTATGCAGCGTATGGCCTGCTCACGACCATCGTCTGGCTGTATGTGGAGATTCTGCGACTGCTGGCGCTGCTGAAGGCGAACCAGTAGGCCTCAGTCTTACTTCGAGTCCTCAGGGCACTCCGACAGCGACAGGTCCAGTCCGAACCCTTCGGCGATCACCTTGCGCATAGGGGTGGGGTCGGGCACGCGTGGCTTGCCGTAGTAGAGGGAGGGCTCGAGCATCTTCTTGGCGATGGTCTTGGAGAGCGCTTTCATCATCAGGCGCGTGAAGCCTGAGACCCGGATGTCGCCGTAGTACTCGTCCAGGGTGTGGTTCTGGTAGTCGAGGACGGCCTGCGACTCCGTCGCGTCCACCCAGTCCTCGAAGTACCAGCTCTCGTCGACTTCCGGATCGGCCATCCGGAACGCCTCTATGGGAGGGGACGGCACGCCTCGGGCCTCGTACGTCATCGCCATGAACTCGCTCGCCGTGAGGTTCCAGCCTTCGCCACCGCCTATGTCGAACGTGCGCTCCACGCAGTCGGCTTCGACAGCGTTGGTCAGTGCCGCAGCGACATCCCGCGCATCGATAGCATGCTCCTTGCGCTCGGGCGGCAACATGTAGACGAACTTGAGGAACTCCGGGGCTCTTCCGAAGTCGGAGTCTGTGGACCAGACCGCGGGGAGACGTATGATCGACCAAGGCAGGCCGCTGGCTTTGAGCATGCGCTCGCAGATCACCTTGTGACAGCCGTAGTTGTCCTGGGGGTTCACAGGGGTATCGCCCGTAAGCCGCGGCAGGTCGCGGTAGGGGTTACGCGGCCCGTGGACCGAGTAGCTCGATGTGAAGATGAAGCGGGGTGGGGTGTTGAGCGACTTGGCCGCCTCGATGAGGTTCCTGGTCCCGCCCACGTTGACGGCTTCGGCCTTCTCGGGGATCACATAGGCGGTCGGAGCGATGATCGCTGCAACGTGGACGATGGCGTCCGGTGAGAGTGTGGCGATTATCTCGGCCACGCGCTTCTTGTCGGTGAGGTCGGCCCACACGGTCTCGAAGGTGTATGAGGCCTCGAGCCCGGCCTGCCGCTTGTCGTTGTGCTTGCTATGCACGTCGAGGGCGGTCACCTCATACCCTTTCTGACACAACGCCTCGACGGTATGACCGCCCACGTTGCCGAATGCACCGGTGAGCAGGACTTTCTTTTTGTGCGTCATCTTCCCGTCCCTTCCTCGTCCGTGTTGTCAGGACCAGCGAATGCGAACACCAAGGCCATCAAGGTGAAGACCAGGGTGGCCGCGAGCGTGAGAAGCATGATCGGGTCGCCTATGAAGTCGCTCATGACGTTGAGAGACGCATAGGCGAGTGCACCGAGAGCGGCGGCGAGCGTCCAGTGAGCACGGCGCTCTCGGAAGCTCAGCACAGCGCCCAAGGACAAGGCGGATGCGGTGGCGATCTCGGCCACGACGTGTGATGTCTGGAGCTGTCTCGGTACGAGTTGTGGAGGGAGGAGACCGACCCATGTCATGACCCAGGTGACGAAAAGTCCGCCTGCAGCGACAAGAGCGAATATCGATGGTATACGGTAGCGCACGGCTCTCCCGACCTGGATTCTCCGGCATCCACCGGACCTCCCATGATTGTACCCTCGGGGAGTGTGTGCGAACCCGTGATGACGCCTTGTCGGGAGACGTTGCATGTCCTTCGGTCGAAGCTTCGGCGAAGCATGGCTCACACGTGTGACGTGCTGTATCGTATGTGGCCAAGACCGTTCTTCCTGTCGTTGGAGGCTCTCATGAGGATTCACCGCTCTCCAGTAGTTCTCTTGCTGGCCACCGGGTTGCTCTCCGTTCTACTGCTTGCAGGATGCGGGGGCGCCACTTCTGAAGAGACGGGCGACACCACGTCATCTGACACTGGCACCGAGCAGACCACCGTAGCCACTGCAGCTGACGTCCGGTCTGCTCTCTCGGAGCAGTACGGAGACGAGGAGTGGTTCCAGGCGATCACAGCCATCGAGGACACGGTGAAGTTGAGGCATCCTGTGTTGGAGATCTACTTGATGAGCGAGCAGGGCGGCGA
>CAYWAF010000162.1:0-2222 GCA_964456355.1 uncultured Eubacteriales bacterium
GTCAACGCAGCCGACACCAGCGACACCGTGCTGGTCTCCGACGGGACGTACGCCAAGTTCGCATACAACGGCAAGGACATCATCGTGGAGTCGGTCAACGGGCCGGCCACCACCTTCATCCAGACCGCAAGCGGCTACTGCGTGGACTTCAACGACTACAGCGGCAGCGGGTCGGACTCCACGCTCAGAGGGTTCACTCTGCGCAACAGCCCGGGAGGGGTGACCTCCAACAAGAGCGACGTCGTCATCGAGGACTGCATCATCGACAACAACACTTGGGGCATCTACCACCAGAGCGCGTCCGCCGACCCGCTCGTGGTCCGCGACACGATCATCCGCAACAGCACGAGATACGGCATCCAAGCCACCAACAGCAGTTCGGCCGTCGACATCTATGACTGCGAGTTCAGTGGCAACACGAGCGTCTTCCATGGAGCAGCCATCAGTATCGCCGGCGGGACGTGGAACATCGAGCGAACGACCTTCGACGACAACTCCTCTTCAGGGTTCGGTGGTGCCCTGAGCGTCGGAGGAGTGACCGACCTGAGCATCAGCGATTCGACGTTCACGAACAACTCTGCCGGTTGGAGTGGTGGTGCCATACACTTCACGGGCAATGCGACAGGCACCGACGTGTGGATCGATCGCTGTGTCTTCGCCGGCAACAACACGGGCCAGAGCGGAGGCGCCATGCGCATACGCCTGGGTGAGTACGAGATCGTGAACTGCACGTTTTCCGGGAACTATGCGACGAGCAATGGCGGCGGCGTCTGTTCGGAGTGGGGACACCCGCGCTTCACGAACTGCACGTTCGCAGGTAACAGTGGCAACGTCGGCGGCGGTATATACGCAGCCACCAAATCCGATGCCCAGCCTGTGGTCCATAACTGCATATTGTGGGGCAACGACTCTCGAACCACTCTGTACGAGCAGATCGATAGCAACTCGCAGACACTCATCGAGGTACAGTACACCGATATCGACCAGGGCTTCTCGGGCTTCAAGAACCAGACCGGCAACATGCGCTCCAATCCGCTGTTCGCGAGTTCGGTCCTACCTTCCGAGGCACCGACGACCACCGGCAACTACCACCTGAGGACCTCCTCGCCTGTCGAGGGCAAGGCGAGTGCGACGTACGCGCCGGACGATGACATCGACGGCGACTCGCGTCCGCAGGGCACGGGCGACGACATGGGCTCCGACGAGATCGTGGCCACACGTGCCTCCTCGTTCTCGACGAAATCGTTCACGGTGTTCCTGCCTGCTACAGGCCCACGCGCCGGAACAGGAACGCAGGCGACGTCAGTGCAGTCGGCCGGCGGAGGCACGGTCGAGGGACTTTCGGTGGCCAGCGCTGGAAGTGTGGCTCAGCCATCCGTGAGCCCAGCCGGACCCGATGTGCCTCCTGCGGCAGTGCCAGGAATCTCCGTGGCAAGAGTCTCGGGTGCGAGCATCTTCGAAGGCGAAGATGTGCCCGTGGGGTCCGCGACAACCGGTGAGCCCTTCGGAGGCGTGCCTGCGAGGTCTGCAGCCGTTCCCGTGGCTCTGGGTCTGGCTTCCCTCATGGGACTGGCGCTCAGGAAGCTCTTCGCAGTCGTCGCCTAGTCGTTCGCGCTCGGCTCGAGGTCCATGAGGACGTGCCCGACGACCTCTTCTGCTGCGCTGCGACCGCGCTCGTAGAGCTCGTCGACGGCCGAGAAGTCCATGAGCTTGAAGCCGGAGACATCCGGGGCGATGTAAACGTCGGCGGTGCGTGCGTCCGTCTCGACCTCGGACTGTATGACCTCGAAGGCAGCCAGGAGGAGTTCGTGGATGCCTGTCGGCTTGGGTCCGGCTTTGCGCTTGGGGACGATGTCGACGGCGATGATGTAGTCCGCGCCGAGATCGCGCACGGCTGTGACCGGCACGGGGTCGAGGAAGCCGCCGTCTATGTAGAGCGCCTCCCCTGCCTCGACAGGCGGGAAGATGCCAGGTAGAGCGGAGCTGGCCAGGACGGCCTGCGAGACGCTGCCCTCGGTGATAACGGCCCGCTCGCCGGTCACGACGTCACACGCAACAGCGGCGAAGGGCTTGCCGAGGTCGGAGAAGTCGCTGGCTCCGAGCGATTCTTCGATGAAGTGAGCCATCGGCGTGGTGTCCACCAGGGAGAACTTGTTGCCGATGGTGGGTCGCGTGAGGTCGCGCCAGGAGACATTGCGCATGAGGTCCAGCATCTCCGAGGA
>CAYWAF010000163.1:0-2221 GCA_964456355.1 uncultured Eubacteriales bacterium
TGGTCGGCATGATAAACGGACGGTGGTCCACCCTGGACTGGACGCCGGTGCGCTACCACTACCGCTCGCTCCCCTTCCACCAGCTCGAAGGCATGTATGCCGCCTCCGACGTGGCTCTCGTGACCCCTCTGCGCGACGGGATGAACCTGATAGCGAAGGAGTACGTGGCTACCCGGACCGACGGCACCGGCGTGCTCGTCCTCTCCGAGATGGCCGGCGCAGCCCGTGAGCTGGGCGAGGCGCTCCAGGTCAACCCCAACGACATCGAGAGGATGGCCGAGGTCCTGCACGAGGCCCTCGAGATGCCGGAAGAAGAGCAGAAACGTCGCAACCGGGCCATGCAGCGACGGCTCAAGCGCTATACGATACAGAAGTGGGCCGAGGACTTCCTCGGCAGGTTGGAGGAGGCGAAACTCGCCCAGGTCGGCTATGGCGCCCACCTGCTCGACGACTGGGGACGAGAGCGCCTGCTCGCTCAGTACCGCGATGCGAAAGACCGTCTGCTCGTCATCGATTACGACGGCACGCTCATGCCCTTCGCCGACCGTCCGGAGAACGCACCACCCGACCCTGAAGCGCTGGACCTGCTCAAGAGACTCACCGACGACCCTCACAACGAAGTGGTCATCATCTCGGGGCGCGAGCGCAGATACCTGGAGAGATGGCTCGAAGGGCTGCCGGTCCAACTCGCCGCCGAACACGGCGTCTGGATACGAGGCCGCTCGGGCGAGTGGGTGACCATAGAGCCGATGACCGACGAGTGGAAAGAGCGTGTCCGCTCCATGCTGGAGATATGGGTGGACCGCACTCCCGGTTCTTACATCGAGGAGAAGGACTACTCGATCGCCTGGCACTACCGCGGCATACACCCGAGCCTTGGGGAGCAACGGGTTAGCGAGCTCAAGGAGGCCTTGGTGAGCATCACCGACGACCTGGGGCTTTCGGTGGCAGAAGCCGCTCAGGCACTCGAGATAAAGCCGGCCGGCATCAACAAGGGCAGTGCGGCACACCGTTGGATGTGCCGCGATGAGATAGACTTCGTGCTCGTCATAGGAGACGACCGCACCGACGAGGACATCTTCGAGATCGCCCCCTCGGAGGCATGGACGATCAAGGTCGGAAGGGGCTCGACGCACGCCAACTGGTCGATGCGCAACTACCGCGACGTGAGAGCGCTCCTCGACCGGATGGTCTCTCCTGAAGGCGAAGGGGACGACGAGCACGATGACCGGAGCGATGACACGAGGTCTTGAGGAGAGGTGTGGCAGTGGCAGGTGTGGTTGAAAGGTTCGGTTCAGCGGCTCTTGCTTTCCTGACGTTCGCTGCTGTAGGCGCAGTCATAGACCAGGTCCTGTTCTTCGTCCTCCGAAGCCGCTCTAGGAAGCACAAACAACCCGTGGGCGAGGCGTTGGCCGTCGCGCTCCACGGACTGCCGACAGCACTCGGCTTCATCGTCGGCCTCTACTCCGCATCGACCCGCTTGGGCCTGTCGCCCCAGGCAGAGCAGACCGTCAGCACTGCCATCAAGATCGCGGTCATCCTGGTGCTCACCGCCTATGCGGCCCGGACGGCGGGGCGTATGATACGCGCCTACACCACCCGCGACGATGCCAAGCTGCCTTCGACGTCCATATTCGTGAATCTTGCACGAGCGGTGATATGGGTGATAGGCGGACTCACCGTACTCGCTGCTCTCGGCATCTCGATCGCGCCCATGATAGCGGCCCTCGGCGTCGGCGGACTGGCCGTGGGTCTCGCGCTGCAGTCGACCTTGGAGAACGTCTTCGCCGGCATCCAGGTCCTTTTGAGCCGGCAGGTGGAGCCGGGTGATTTCGTGCGTCTGGAGACGGGCGAGGAGGGCTGGGTCAAGGACATCACCTGGCGCAACACCACGATAAGCCTGCTCTCCAACGACCTGGTGATCGTCCCCAATGCGAACCTGGCCAAGTCGCTGGTCACCAACTTCACCAGTCTGGATGCGCAGCACGTGGTCTGGGTGGAGGTCGGTGTGGCATACGACAGCGACCTCCACCACGTCGAGAAGGTGGTCCGCGAGACCGCGAAGGAGGTCTTGCGTGAAGAAGCCGCCGGCATAGACGATTACGAGCCCCTCTTCCGCTACGAACGCTTCGGCGACTCTTCGATAGACCTGCGCATCTCGCTGCGAGCCGCCACGTATGCCGACCGCTGGCCGCTGCAGCATGCGATGATAAAACGCCTG
>CAYWAF010000164.1:0-2202 GCA_964456355.1 uncultured Eubacteriales bacterium
GTAGCCGCTCCGCTCGCACTCGAATCGAGTGTGGCTCGCGCGAGGGGAGAGCACACGCCGCCTCTCAGTACAGCGTCGGTGATTCGTAGTCCCCGTAGTCCGGGACGGCGAGGGTCGGCTTGCATAAGTAGTGTCCCCGGTAGTGGTGTATGGATCTCCGACGGCTGCCTGACAAAGAGGCGGCCACTGCTCCATCCTCGAGGGTGTTGAGACCCGGAACCGAGGAGGAGACAGTGACCAGGGACAACATGGACCGTCTGGTGTGGCTTCGCAAGGTGCTCGCGGAAGGCGACGTCGATCTGATGCGTGAGATGCTCAAGGTGTTCGCCGAGGAGCTCATGGGAGCTGAAGCCGATGCGATCTGCGGCGCTGCCTACGGAGAACAGAGTCCGGAACGCACCAACCGGCGCAACGGTTATCGCTCCCGCACGCTCGACACGCGGACGGGCACGATCGACCTTTCCGTCCCCAAACTGCGCGAAGGCTCCTACTTCCCCGACTGGCTGCTCCAGAACCGTAGGCGTGCGGAGCGTGCGCTCGTCGCCGTGATCGCGGAGTGCTACGTGAGAGGGGTCTCCGCGAGATGCGTCGACGGGCTCGTCAAGACGCTCGGCATCGACGGGATCTCGAAGTCTCAGGTCTTACGCATGGCCAAGAGCCTCGATTCCGAGGTCGCCGCCTTTCGTTCCCCGCCCGCTAGATTGTCCTATACCCGAGTAGTCGCGACACTCGGGTATAGGACAATCTAGGGTAGTTGGCCCATGGGGTGGCAGTTGGTGCAGAGATCGTCATCGTTCTCGACGAGCATATAGGCGTTCACCGTTTCGTGCGGGAAGTTCTGCAAGTACGGGTTATCGGACGGTCGAGCTGTCCACGTGGCGGAACCGGATGACCACTGGACCCCGTCTCCAGACCAAATCGTGGCAGCTTCGGCGTCACCGATCGAGCCGTCACCAACGAGCGTTCCCACCGAACGGCTGTCTTCATGACACTGCTGGCATATCGGGTAGTGTCCTGACTGCTGCGGCGTGCGCGGATATGGCATCAGGTAGCCTCGGTTTCCCGGAGGGTCCGTGTCGGCGGGCCAATCATGCCACTCAAGAGTACCGCCGTAGCGTGTGTCCAGAATCCCGCCTAGAGTCGACATGATCGTGATGCCTGTGGGATCGTCACTCGAGAGTACAGCCACGTTCCCGTAGTCGAAAGGCGCGCTTGTCTCGGCGCTGCTGTCAACCGGATGGTTCATCACCATCCCGCCGGAGGTGCGGCCGTTGTGACAGGCGGCGCACCAATCCGAACCATACTTAGCGACTGAAGTGGTAGCTCCGGTAGGCTGCTGGCGCAGCAGGCGATTATGCGTGATGCTCGGAGTCGAGCAACGAAGGCGCCTGCGATCACCTCTGAAAGCGGCTACCGTGTTGGATCCGTGGGCGGAGTGGCAGTCCGTGCAGATGAGGGTACCGTCAGGTCCATTGAACGTTCGACTCGCGACTCCTCCCGTCGCTCCATCTCCACCTGGAATCACCGAGGTCTGTTCGAAAGAATGGCCGCCACCGGGGTCAGAGCCAGTTCGAGCCTTGAGGGTGCCATACACACTCCAGCCTGCTGTTCCATCGTGACACGTGAAGCATGTTCCTACGATGGTCGCTGAGGGGAGCAACAGGACGCTGTCAGCAGGTGAATCGTGTACACTGTGGCAGTTGTCACACTTGGATGTCCCTGTGGTGTAGCCCCCGTGAGGACCCTGGAAATTGTTCTCCTCGTACCCGTTCTCTGGGGAGAGCAGGTTGATGTCGATATCTTCGTCTCCGTGGCACTGGTCACAGTCCTGGTCCCAGGGTGTCGGCCAGATGGACCCCATATGGCAGTACTGGCAGTTTCCTGCGTCTGCGTAGTCGTTGGGTTCGGCGAAGCCGAGAGCTTGTTCGGGGGCTGCGAGCGCAAGACTCGCAAGTATGAGTGCACTCGCGGTCAAGACTCCCGCCACCGGTATCCGCCGCACTCGAGCCTGCGGAGCAGAACCCGCGGTCTGATGATCAGGCATCGTGAACATATCACTCACGTAGAAGTTCCTGCTCGTTCAACACGGGACGAACCAGGACTCAGGAAAGGTAGATAGTGCATCGTTCTGTGTGTCTGCAGGGATTATACGCTGCCCGAGTCATGTCCCGTCAAGTGGTGTATGAAGCTCGTACCTGTCCC
>CAYWAF010000165.1:0-2160 GCA_964456355.1 uncultured Eubacteriales bacterium
CGCTCTGGAGGTCTTCGGCGGCACGGGCGTGGTCTCACAGACCGTTGTGGATGCTGCGAAGACGGCGGTACAATAAGTTTTCAAGGGGGATTGGTCATGTCTCGACGTTCCGTGTCTGGTGCACTCGCTCTCGTCCTACTCGTTTCAGTCGTGTTCGTCATAGGCGTGTTCCCGCTCGTCGCTGCTCCGAGCCTCTCGGAGCTTGCCGTGTGCACGCATTCGGCATACCAGACCTCACCGGAAGTCTCCGGCGACATCGTGGTCTGGTCAGACCTGCGCAACGGCAACACCGACATCTACGGCTACGACTTCTCGAAAGGTACGGAGTTCTACGTCTGCAACCACCCTATATCGCAGAATGAGATAGACATCTCGGGAGATTTCGTCGTCTGGCGGGACTCTCGCAACGGTGGCGCTGATATCTTCGGTTTCGACCTCAGCCGCCTCGTACTGTGGAGCATCTGCACGAACAGTGCTGCACAGTTCACTCCTTCCGTCTCCGGCGACATCGTGGTGTGGTACGACTACCGCAACGGCAACGCCGACATCTACGGTTACGACCTCCGCACGGCAAGCGAGTTCCCTATCTGCACGAACACCGCGGACCAGTACTACCCCGATATATGGGGTGACTTGGTGGTATGGACGGATATGCGCAACGGCAACGCTGACATCTACGGCTATCGCCTCTCCACTGCACAGACCGTCGCTATTTGTACGAATTCGGCGTACCAGGATAATCCTGCGGTCTCGAAGGACCTCGTGGTCTGGAGGGATCTACGGGATTCCTCTGCCAACATTTATGGCTACGACCTGAGCGCCGACGAGGAGTGCCCGGTCTGCACGCATACATCTGCCCAAGAGAGTCCCACTGTATGGGGTGATCTGCCGGTGTGGAGCGACTACCGCAACGGCAACGCTGACATCTACGCCGCCGATCTCGAACTGGATCCCACTCGGGCGAGCGGGGCGAACCGTTACGAGACCGCCATCGCGATAAGCAAGGCCCACCCCACCTTCAGCAAGAAGGTCGTCATCCTGGCCACGGGCTCCGATTTCCCCGATGCTCTCGCTGCGTCAGGACTGGCGGGCGTCTATCACGCTCCGCTGCTACTGACGACTCCGGACTCGCTGGCTCCGGCGGTCAAGACCGAGATCGACCGCATCGACCCGGAGAAGGTGGTCATCATCGGCGGGACGGGCGCTGTCTCCGACGCCGTGAGAGCCCAACTGGAAGGCGATGGCTACACCGTCCAGCGCATAGGAGGCGTGAACCGCTACGAGACCGCGAAGTTCATCGCCGCAGAGATCGAGTCCAAGTTGGGTACCAGGACACCGGGCGCCGCCTTCGTGGTGCGTGGCGACGCTTTCCCCGATGCGCTCGCCGCCTCCCCTGTCGCCTACAACCGCAAGATACCGATCCTCCTGACCCCGACGGACCATCTCTCCCAGGCAGCCGAAGACTCCCTCGGCATCCTCGACACGAACACTGCGGTCATCATCGGCGGGACGGGTGCGGTGAGCCAGGACGTCGAAGACGAGATACAGGCGTGGTTCAACGTGCATGGCGGCTGTGGTGTCTTGCGTTGGGACGGTGTCGACCGTTACGCGACCTGCGCCACCGTGGGACGCGAGGCGAAAAACCGCAGGTGGGCGGGGGCCGGCTTCGTAGGTCTTGCGACCGGGGAGGACTTCCCCGACGCGCTCGCCGGAGGGATCTCATGCGGCCAGGAGTACGGCGTGTTGATGCTCACCCGTCCGACCTCACTCCCCGATGCCACCAAAAGCTTCCTGACCGACCACAAAGTAGGCATCAGTGAGCTGGAGGTCTTCGGTGGTACGGGTGTGGTCTCACAGACCGTCGTGGATTCTGCGAAGGAGGCGGTGGATTAGGGCATAGGCCACCGGTCTTTTTGTACGCGCAGAGGTGTATTCATGCGTATATCTTCCCTCTCCCGAGAATCATATCCAAGGAACAAAGTTCATATGGTTGAAGGGAGCGTTGACCGTGTCTCGTCACACGACATCCATTGCACTCGCTCTCGTCCTACTCGTTTCGGTCGTGTTCGTCGTAGGTGTGCTCCCGCTCGTTGCTGCTCCTAATATCACGGAGCGTGCCGTGTGCACCCAGGGTGCGAGTCAGCATCATCCTGCCATCTC
>CAYWAF010000166.1:0-2144 GCA_964456355.1 uncultured Eubacteriales bacterium
GCGGTGGACATCCCCTCGCGCTTCAGGGCGGCCACAGCGAGGTTGTACATCGCCCGTGACTCCGTAGGGTCGAGTTCGAGAGCGCGGCGCCACGCTTCGATCGCCTCCTCGTCGAAGGCAGCTGCAGAGAAGGCCTCACCGAGCTGGACATGGGCGATCACCAGGTCAGGCTCCACTTCTGCGAGTTCATGCCATACGAGGACGGACTGGTCCCAGGCGCCGCCACGTCTGTCGTATGCCAACCCCAACACCAGATAAGCCGGAGAGCAACCGGGGTCTATCTCGATGGCGCGACTGGCCGCTGTTATCGCCTCGTCATAGAAATCGCCCGAGAGCATGAGTTCCGCAAGGAGGCAGTGGGCCAGAGGCTCCTCCTCGTCGAGGTGGAGCGCCTTGTAGCAGGCCTCGACGGCAGGCTGGACATGTCCTTGGCGAGCCAGCCCCTCGGCGAGTGCGAGTTGTTGCGGCCTGTCAGCCATCCCGCTCGCCTCCTCCATCGAGGATGTCCTCAGAGACCCTGCTGACAAGACGCAGTGCACCCTCCGCGCTCCCTATCACGCCGTTGGCTCCGACCGATCTGGCCAGTCCGCTGTCGGCGGAGAAGGGTCCTCCTGCGACCAATACGACCACGTCTTCGTATCCTGCAGCGGTAAGGGCCTCGCGAACGCGCACCACCTCGTGAGCCGGGCCCACCGACTCGGCGGTGACGATGAGTATGCGAGCGCCCGTCTCCTCCAGACGCTCCAGGAACTCCGTCGGCCGTACCTGCGTCCCGAGGTCTATGACACGGTGCCCGGCGTCCTTCAGAGCCGCGCCGATGATGTTCTTGGAGACCGAGTGACGGTCTTTGTGCATCGAGCCGACTATCACGACCACCCCTGTGTCCGGAGGGGTCGAGGGAGGAGTGACGAACGAGGCGATCTGTTCGGCTATGACAGCGGCCTGGGTGAAGGCGTACTCGTCGATGACGCCTGAGGCCCATGCGCCACCGAGAAGCGACATCGCCGGAGCGAAGACCTGGTCGAACAGGTCGCTTTGGGCCACGCCGGAGGCTTTGGCCTTCTCTATGACCGAGATGGCAGCCGTCGGGTCTTCATCGACGAAGGCCCGGTAGAGCTTCGTGGCTCCGTCTTCGGCCATCAGACAGACCTCCCAGCCTGCGATCCCATCATTCGGACAGCACTCATATATAGACTTATCGTCTCGATGGCGGACGGGCCGAAGGGCTTTCTCCCGACACGCCCGTCCGCTCGTGCTCTCTGGTAGCGGTGGTGGGATTCGAACCCACAAGGCCCGACGGGCCAGAGGCTTTTAAGGCCCCCTCCTGTACCAATTCGGATACACCGCCGCATATCTTCACCTCGCACACGGGCTCCTGCGCCCCTGATCGCGATCCACTCAAGACCGACGATAGGTGTCGAGCAGTATCCCATACAGTATGTCTCGGTCACTTATCACGGTCGATCCCAGGCCTGACAGGTCGAGCACGACGTCGAGCACCGCAGCACCGGCGATGATCACTTCGGCCCTGTCTGGGTGCAGCCCTGTTACCTGCTTCCTGCGCACGAGGGTCATGCCCGCAAGCATCTCCGTCAACTCCCGGACCTTTCCGGCAGAGATCTCGAAGCCTTGCACGCGCTCAGGGTCATACTCTTCCATTCCCAAAGTGATCGTTGCAAGTGTCGTGGCTGTGCCGGCGACGGATATCATCGTCTGAGGCGCAAGGCCTTGCTCGAAGAAGCCTGCCATGGCCATCCGGACATGCTCGCGCAGACGCTCGAGTTCTCCGGCAGTGGGCGGGTCGGAGTGCAGGAACATCTCGGTGAGTCGCCTCGAGCCGACGTCGAAGGAGCGCGCCTCGGAGACGGACGGACCGTCTTGACCCGCATCCCCGAAGACCAGCTCCGTCGAGCCTCCTCCCACATCCACGACCAGAAGACCGCGCCCCTCGATGCCCCATGTTGCACCCGAGAAGGAGAGCATCGCCTCGCGCTCTCCTGCTATGACCTCCGGCCTGATCCCTGTCCGGGCGAGAAGATCTAGGAACTCGTCTACGTTCTTCGCGTCCCTGGCAGCGGATGTCGTGATAGCGCCGACCTTCTCGGTGGCCGTGCGTTCGATCCGCTCCGAATAGCGTGCGATGA
>CAYWAF010000167.1:0-1997 GCA_964456355.1 uncultured Eubacteriales bacterium
CTCCTCGCCGAACACCTCGCGAGCGAAGGCCAGGTCTATCTCCTGCTTCCGCCTGCGTGACATGGTGATGAGGAAGACGAGCGCCCCCTTCAGCGAGGCGGACGACGTGTGTCTCTGCGCGATGTGTTCGAGCACCTCGTCAGGAACGTCGACTCCTTCTCGTTCCGCTTTCTGACGGAGGAGCCTCATGCGCTCCTCGTGCTCGACTCCCCTCTCATCATCCAACTTGCGTTCCCCTTCCCCCTGTCTGAGATCAGCGATGCAGTCCTTCTCTGGCGTCATGCTCGTCGAAGGCCAGGGCTGCTGCACCGAGGACGCCGGCGTCGCTGCCCAGCTCCGCCTGCACCACTTGCACGTCGCGCCTTCCGGCCAGCGCCTCCTCGGCGATGATCTCGGCAGCACGGTCGACCATGAACGAGGCGGACTCGCCTATGCCGCCACCCACGACCACGAGTTGGGGGTTGAGCACGTTGACCAGCCCCACGAGCGTCCTCCCGAGTATCACTCCGGCCTCCATGAGGATGCGGGTCGCCGTCTCGTCGCCGTCCATAGCGGCCTTCACCACGGCCTCGGCGGTCACAGCGTCCACGTCACCACCGGCCGCGTCGAGGATGGCCTTGCCCTTGTAGGTCTGTGCGGCCTCCTTGCCCTTCGCGGCGAGCGCAGGACGCCCCAGGTACGACTCGACGTGTCCGAAGCCCCCGCACGGGCAGGGAGGGCCATCCATCTGGATGACCATGTGACCGAACTCCGAGCCCAGGCCCCGACTGCCCCGATATGGCTGACCGTCGACGAAGATGCCGCCGCCGACGCCGGTGCCGATCGTGATCATCATGAAATCCCTCGTGCCCTTGGCGGCTCCGTACCGGAACTCGCCGAAAGCAGCCATGTTGCCGTCGTTGTCTATCGTTATCTCGTGCTTGATGCGTGACATGACCAGCGCCCGGACATCCACTCCGGCGAGTGGCAGGTTGGTGCAGAACTCGATCGACTGTCGCAGGAAGTCCACCTGGGCCGGCAGACCGATGCCGATGCCTGCCGCCTCGCTCGGATGTATGCCCTCCATCGTCGCAAGGGCCGCATCTATGATCCCATCGACGACGGCGAAAGGACCTTTCTGTGGCGTGAGACTCTTCGATTCTTTCAGGATGCGGCCTTTGCGGTCCACGAGCCCAGCCGCGATCCTGGTACCTCCCACGTCTACACCGACCGCATACTCGGTCCGCATGAAGCCTCCTAGCGATCAAGACCGGAACGAGCCTACCGATACGCCCACCACGATGATATCAGTAGTCCCACATGATGCCTCGCTGCTTGATGATGCCCAGATCGAGCATCTTCTGGAGCATCTCCTGCTCCGTCACGCCGAACAGCCTGGCCAGATATCTGTAGTCGTTGAACCACTTGGCAGCCTGCTCCCTGACCATGAACTCCGGCATTATCACCTCGTCGGCCACGATGTCGGCCTCTTTGTGCTCGAGCACCGTGTTGCGTGGATAACCCGTCTCGGGGTCATCGAGCACGATGAGCACATGGGCGAGCATGTGGGCGAGCGCCTTGCGACGATGCGCCTCGTCTTTGTTGGCGTTCAGAAGTATCACCGGCAGGCCGTCCTCGTAGACAGTGGCTCCGAAGAAGAAGAGCGGGAACTCGACGAGGCGGATGGGGATGGCATAGTATCCTGCGAGTCTCTCCACTTCGATCGGCGGCTCCTCCATTCCCGCCGAGCGCAGCGCCTCTGCAGCCAGATGTCTGTAGTATGAGTCCGTCTTCAGGGTCAACGCCCGACATCTCCGATCGTATCGAGATCACGCACGCTGAGATCCGCGCCTCAAAGACGCGTTACATATCTATATCGGTTCCTTCCACCAAGGAGTAGAGAGCGAACAAGTCCTCGCGCGTTCGCCGAAGCGCTCATCGGACAGTGACGCAGAGCACGCATGAACATGTGTGCCATGCCGATAGCAAGTAGGGGTAGCATTGTGTAAAGAGCCGGT
>CAYWAF010000168.1:0-1964 GCA_964456355.1 uncultured Eubacteriales bacterium
ACCTCCAAAGGGGAGCGCATGGTCGAGCTGCGCACCACCCGGGTGGAGCCGGACCTCACCACCGAAGAAGCCCAGGCGATGGGGATCGACGAGAGGATCTCCACCTACACCACGAAATACTCCCCGTACAACAAGCCGCGCGTGAACAACATCCACACGCTGGCAGAGGCCCTGGATGGCACGTTGATCCCACCGGGAGGCACTTTCTCGTTCAACCAGACGATAGGCCCGAGGACAGCGGCCAAGGGCTACCAGGAGGCTCCGGCCATCGTGGACGGACAGTTGGTGCCTCAACTGGGCGGCGGCATCTGTCAGGTGGGCACGACCATCTTCAACACCGTCTTCGAGTCGGGTCTGCCCGTGATCGAGCGCCACAACCACTCCTTCTACATAAGCCACTATCCCAAGGGACGCGATGCGACGATCTCGTGGGGCGGTCCGGACTTCAAGTTCAAGAACGACACCGAGAACTGGGTCCTCATCTCCACCGGTTACTCCAACTCGAGCCTCACCATAAGTCTGTACGGCACAGATCCCGGTTATGATGTGACGGCCAAGGTGGGGGAGTGGACCAACATCAAGCCACATCCTGTGGAAGAGGTCGAAGACCCCACGCTGCCGGAGGGCACCAGGGTCGTGCGTGAGGCAGGAGTGGACGGGAGGTCCATAGTGGTCAAGCGGATAGTCCGCAAGGGCGGTACTATTGTCCGCGAGGACTCGTTCCGTTCTACTTATAGGCCTAAGACGGAGATAGTGGCGGTAGGCACCTTGCCGGTATCAGAGCCTGCGACAAGTGGGGCGTCGGCACCGCCCGCGCAGTGACCCTCGTTTCTAGAAGGAGTACAGGAAGGGGTTGAGGGGATGTTCCAGCCAGAGTACGAAGCCATGTCGAGAGACGCTCTCGAAGAACTGCAACTAGAACGCCTGCGAACGACGTTGAAGCGTGTCTACGACAACGTCCCGCTCTACAAGAGGAAGTTCGACGAAGCAGGCGTCGATCCGGACATAGACTCCCTGGATGACCTGAGTCGTTTCCCGTTCACCGTCAAGGACGACATGCGCTCCGCGTATCCGTACGACATGTTCGCCGTGCCATTGCGCGACATAGTGCGCGTGCACTCCTCGTCAGGCACGACCGGTCAGATAACGGTGGTGGGATACACCGCAGGCGACATCGACCGCTGGTCGGACCTGATGGCTAGGACCATCGCCTGCGCCGGAGGGACGCCGGACGACGTGGTGCAGGTCACCTACGGCTACGGTCTGTTCACCGGAGGCCTGGGTGTCCACTACGGCTCGGAGCGCCTGGGTTGTCTCACGATACCGATCAGCGGAGGCAACACGCGCAGGCAGGTCCAGGTGCTCAAGGACTTCGGGACCACCATCCTGGCGTGCACCCCTTCGTACGCGCTCCTGATAGCCGAGACCGCCGCCGACATGGGCATCGACATCCGCTCGCTTCCTTTGAAAGCAGGCATATTCGGCGCCGAGCCGTGGAGTGACAACATGCGTCGCCAGATCGAGGAGATCATGGGGCTGAAGGCCATAGACATCTACGGCCTGTCCGAGGTCCTCGGTCCCGGGGTGGCCTCCGAATGCCTCCACCAGAACGGTCTTCACGTGAACGAAGACCACTTCATCATCGAGATCATCGATCCGGAGACCTTGCAACCACTGCCCGACGGTGAGAGAGGCGAGGTCGTCTTCACCACCATCACCAAGGAAGGCATACCGGTCATCCGCTATCGCACCCGTGACATATCCCGCATCATCCCCGGGGAGTGCGAATGCGGCAGGACCTTCAGGCGACTCGAGAGGCTTGCCGGAAGGACCGACGACATGCTCATCATCAGAGGAGTCAACGTCTTCCCGAGTCAGATAGAGCAGGTGCTCACGGGCATCGCAGGCGTCTCTCCTCACTACATGGTCGTGTTGAGCAAGAAGGGCGTCATGGACCATGTCGA
>CAYWAF010000169.1:0-1960 GCA_964456355.1 uncultured Eubacteriales bacterium
TCTCTCCTCACTACATGGTCGTGTTGAGCAAGAAGGGCGTCATGGACCATGTCGAGGTCCAAGTCGAGGTCGCACCGGACACTGATTTCGACGAGGTCAAAGAGTTGGAGGCGCTCAGGCGCAAGGTCGCAGGCGAGATAGCGTCTGCACTCGCGGTGAGCATAGACGTCAAGTTGGTCGAGCCGAAGTCCATCGAGCGGAGCAAGGGCAAAGCGGTCCGCGTGATAGACAAGCGTGAAGAACAGGAAGGGGCGTGATAGCAGTGATCGAGCAGGTTTCTGTTTTCCTGGAGAACAAGCCCGGCCACCTCGCGCACCTCGCGCGGACCATCGCCGATGCCGGCATCAACATGCGTGCTCTCATGGTCGCTGACACCGAGCAGTTCGGTGTGGCGCGGATCATATGCGACAGACCGAACGCCGCGAAGAAGGTACTCGAGGATGCCGGGTTCGGTGTGTCGATGACCGATGTCATCGCCGTCGAGATGCCGGATCGTCCCGGTGGTCTCGCCGATGTGTTGGAGGCCTTGGGGAAGGAAGGCATCAACGTCGAGTATGCTTACGCGTTCGTCGAGCCCGGTGCGCAAGCTGCTGTGGACATCTTCAAAGTCGACGATGACAGGGCCTCCGAGGTCCTCGAGGCTGCCGGCATGACGGTGATGGCCCCGGACAAGCTCTACGAGGCGGACTCCACAGGCTGATCCGACGCATCCAGAGAGGTGGACAAACGGTCACGCAGTTCACCTAGCCCGGAGATGTCTTCAGGAGTGGCCAGCACGCTGGTCGCGATGGATTCGGCCTTGGCGCCGACCGTGTCGCATATCCCGTTGTGGAGACGTGCTGCCACGACCTCGGCTCCTTTTCGATCGGTGTGGGGGAGGACGGCGATGAAGCGTCCGTCCTCCAGCCGCCCCAACTCGTCGACGAGGCGGATGTCATTGCGGATGTATGATGCGATCCCTCGTATCAACGCACGCTGTCGGGACGGCCTGAGGTCTACCAGTATCTGTTCGGAGATCTCGATGAGGATGATGGAGAAGTCCGTCGCATAGCGCTCGAACTGTGCGATGGCGGCTTCGAGTGCACGTGCGATGAAGCGCTGGTTGTAGACCTTGCTCCACTCATCGATACTGCTGGAATCCTCCATCTTCGCGAAGATGTACTTTATCCGTCCACAAAGTTCACCGCCCACGATCCCGATCAAACCATAAGTGAGGACTCTGACGAGGATCAGAGAGGTGACGTCCATCGTTAGTCCCCCATGCTCCACCACCATAGGTATGCGCATCATGATGTAGATCATCGAGGCCAGTGTCGCTGCGACGAACCCGCCCTTCCTTCCCCAGTGGACTGCACCGAGCAAGACTCCGAGCAACATGAGTTGCGCCACTACTTCTTCAAAAACCGGGCTCGAGTCGATGGAGAAGAAGAGACTCCCGATTATCACGACCACACCTACAGCAAGGACCAACGTCTCGAAGCGCGAATACCTCATCGTTCCTCCGTCCTCACTCCTACATCGGTTAGCGTGGATGGTTATCGCAGGTGACCTGTTCTGTGGCTGGATCGTACTCCAGGCGCGTTCCGTCGTGGTTCGGGCATTCGACGACATCATCGAAGTTATGGACGTAGGGTTCCAGGTCATCTATGGTCGTCGGCTTGGCATCATGTTCTGCCTCATATACCGACACAGCATCGGAAAGAGTCCGTTGGTTCTGCCTGCAAGTCACGCTACGGGCATTGTTGGTGGAGACTATGTAGGAGAGCACCGCTATGGCGACAAGGACGGCCAGGATCAAGACGACCGTCAATATCTCTACGAGCGTGAACCCATCGTCGTCGCGGGATTTGATGAACATCATTGCTCCTCACCGCGATTTTCGTCGTAGAATGCTGGAGTCGCGGTCCATTGTTACATATCGGACGGTTCACTGACTTTTGAAAGCATACATTCTGCGATA
>CAYWAF010000170.1:0-1908 GCA_964456355.1 uncultured Eubacteriales bacterium
TCGAACGCACCCGTCGTCGCGTCAACGCTCTCGAGCACGTGCTGATACCGTCTTTGGAGGAGACCATCCGCGACATAGGGATGAAGCTCGAAGAGGCGGAACGGGGGAACCTCACGCGGCTGATGAAGGTCAAAGAGATGATCGCCGAGCAGGAGGAACGCGAAGCCGCCAGGCACCAGGCATCCTCCGAGTGACGCTCATCGCGAGAGGCGGCCTTCCCGGATATCGCCTTTCGCACTTCTTCTCCATGCACTCGATCTCTGTGACGAAGGTCACGATTCAAATCGCTAAAGTCACCATCTGAGCAGGCCGATAACCCTTTTGTCAGGAAAACACGAGCCTCCTGGCATAGATGGGATGCAGCTCCTCCCCCGTGGCGCCCCTCCACAAGGAGCGCGTCCCGCACCGGACCCCGGCCCAGACGCCGGGGTCCGTGATATCTCAGGCGTTTTGAGAGCGGGACCGGGGAGGATCAATCGGTCTGACCGGTGAAGGCGAATCCTCCGAGGTATAGTCCGGGCACATAGACCGCGTCCGACTCCGACCCCACGAAACGGCGTTCGGTCGTGATGCCGCGCACGTCCGATAGCGCCTCTATGATGCTCTGGGTGAAACGCAGGTTCTTCAGCGGGCGGGTGAGCCGGCCGTCTTCGATCATGAACGTGCCGTCTCTCGTCATGCCGGTGAGAGTCACGGGGATCGGGTCTTCGATGTTGGTGTAGTGGAAGCGGGTCACGTACACGCCGCGCTCCACGCGGCGGATCATCTCGTCGATGTCATCCTCTCCTGCAGCCATCTCCAGGTTCAGCGGCATGGGGCCGTAGGGATTGGGGGCGGGGAGCGCATGGCCGGTGTTCTCGCGGCCCGTCTTGGCGGCCCAGTACGAGTCGGTGACCGGCGTTCCCACCTTTCCGGCGGATATCAACTCCACGCGACGCTTCGGGACTCCTTCGAAATCGAAGGTCGGGCCCATGGCATGCTCGGCTGATGCATCGTCGACCACGGTCACGGACTCCGAGAGCAGTCTCTCGCCGAACTTCCCGCTCATGAACGAGCGGCCCTCCTCCACCGCCTTCGCGGAGAACCCGACGTAGCCGAGGAAGGAGAGGATGTCGGCCACGGCCTCCGGGCCTAAGACCACAGGATATGTCCCCGGTTCCAACTCGCCGGGGTCGGAGGAGCGTTCGGCGAGGGTGGCTGCTTCGTCGCCGAGTGCCGCAGCAGCCAGGTCGGAGGCGTCCTTGCCTGTGAAGGACGCCCAACCGCTTCCGCCGCTCGGACCTGAAGAGAGGACGGTCACATGCATCCCTGTGTTCGTGGCGACCACGTTGGTGCCCAGCGAGTTAGCGATCGCGAGCGTGTATATGTTCACCCTGACGGCTCCTGCTGCTGTGAGTCCGCGTGAGGCAGACTGGTCTATCATCGCCCGAGCGGCCTCTGCCCTGGCTTGCGCATCGAAGGCCATCGTCGAAGGGGCGACCCTGTCTTCTTGCGCGACGTCTGCAGGTCCCGGCAGGCCGGGGAAGTCCGGGTCTTCGGTCGCAGCGGTCGCGAAGTCGACGGCTTTGGCGCAACAGGCGGACAGGGACTCTTCGTCGAGGCGGTTGGTGGACGCCACGCCCTGGCGTTTGCCCATCACCGCCCTCACCGACACCTGGGTGTCGCTCTCCGAGACGTTCTGGTGGATCCTGTTCTTCGCGAAGCGGGTCAAAGAGAGATCACTCGTCATGACGAGGGCCTCCGCTTGGTCTGCCTCCGTCATCCGCACCACTTTCGCAGCGAGTTCTGCGGCGTATGCCTTCACGTCGTTCATCGGCCCACTCCCACCTGGACTCCGCGGAACCTGGCCGGGGAGGCGCCGTGAGCCACATGAGCCACCTGCATCGGCTCCCCTTTCCCGCAGTTCGG
>CAYWAF010000171.1:0-1895 GCA_964456355.1 uncultured Eubacteriales bacterium
TGCAGAACGTCCCCACCGCCATCGTGGACCAGGACCGCACGACGGCCTCCCGCGCATTGGGCGAGGCGTTCTCCACGTCAGGCTTCTTCGATATATCCGAGTACCTCTCCGACGAACAGTCGGTGAGACCTTTGATGGATGCCAACCGCATCCAGGCAGCGCTACTCATACCGCCCGGCTTCCAGCGAACGCTCGAGAGAGGGGAGCGCGCCTCTGTCACGATGGTCGTCGATGGGGCGGACAGCAAGACCGCATCGGTGGTCATGAGCTACTCACAGCAGATAGTGCTCGATGCTGACGAGAGGATGCGTGAGGAGTCCGGACTCGACCTGCCGGACGTGGGGATAGACGCTGAGGTCCGGGCGCTCTACGACCCCGCCCTGCGCAACGTCAACTCGATGATACCCGCGCTCGGCGCCTTCATAATGATGATGACGATCATGGCCATCATGAGCCAGGCGGTGGTCCGCGAAAGGGAGCGTGGCACGCTGGAGCAGATGTTCGTCACGCCCATCACCCGCTCCGAGTACCTGGTGGGCAAGATCACCCCCTACATGATCGTCGCTGCCGTCCAGGCCACGTTCGTCATGTTGCTCGGCGCCCTCTGGTTCCACGTCCCGTTCTACGGGAGTGTCCTCGTGGTGGGGACGGGATTGTTGCTGTTCGCCTTCTCGGCGGTGGGCCTCGGTCTCGCCATCTCCATGGTCTCGAAGACGCGTCAGCAGGCACAGCAGACGCTCATGCTCATCCTGATGCCTGCCATGGTGCTCTCCGGGTTCATCTTCCCCATCGAGTCGATGCCCGAACCCATCCAGCCGCTCACGTATCTGATACCTCTGCGCTACATCATCATCGTGCTGCGAGACAACTGGATGAAGGGCGCCGGCTTCGACGCCCTCTGGTTCGAGATGCTCGCCCTTGCAGCGTTCTCGGCCGTTTTCTTCCTGGCAGCACTGGCTCGATTCCACAAACGCCTCGCCGATTGAGCGAAAGAAGGTCGCATTTGTCTTCCGCCGAAGAGAACACAACCGCATCGACCCCGTCGCTCGTGAGACGGGTCGGCCCTGAAGACTCGCCGGTCCCGGACCTCGAGGCTGCCGTATCCGTCCGTGGTCTCACCAAGCGTTTCGGAGATTTCACGGCCGTCGACGACGTGCATTTCGACGTGCGCAAAGGAGAGATATTCGGCTTCCTCGGCCCGAACGGCAGCGGGAAGACCACCACGATCAGGATGCTCTGCGGAGTGATCACCCCCACTAGGGGAGAGGCTACCGTGCTCGGGCACGACGTCGTCTCCGAGCCGGAGGCCGTGCGTCGTCGCATCGGCTACATGTCACAGAAGTTCTCCCTGTTCGAAGACCTGACCGTCGACGAGAACCTCCGCTTCTATGCGGGAGTCTACGGGCTCACCGAAGAGGAGTTCGTCCGCGAGCGCGAGTATGTGCTGGAGATGGCCCACCTCAAGGGGCGGGAGAGCGAGCTCACGGCCAATCTCTCCGTCGGCTGGAAGCAGCGCCTCGCGCTGGGGTGCGCGACGATACACCACCCAGAGTTGCTCTTCTTGGATGAGCCGACCTCCGGAGTGGATCCCATGGCGCGCGAACGCTTCTGGGAACTGTTGCACCACCTGTCCGAACAGGGAGTCACCCTGTTCGTAACAACCCACTACATGGACGAGGCGGAACGCTGTGAGCGGCTGGCCTTCATATACAAAGGCAAGATCGTCGCCACCGGGACGCCGGCAGCTCTGAAGACCCGCTATATGCACGACCAGCTCTTCGAGTTGAAGGTCGTCGACGCGGAGTCGGCGCTCGAGGTGTTGTCTGGCTTGAAGGAGTGTGTGGAGGTCTACCTCAGCGGAACGATGCTCCACGTGAACATGGGCGACCACCCCC
>CAYWAF010000172.1:0-1873 GCA_964456355.1 uncultured Eubacteriales bacterium
GAGAAAGCCCGACATGTCGATGCATTCATCGGCTCTTGCCAATACTCAGCGCCCGACGAGGAATGTCATGTAGCCATGTGGGCTCTTGGTCTTTTCGGTGAGTTTGCAGGGGTTGGGGGAAGAACATCCATAGGATGGGGGAGGGTCTCCGTGGGAGGAGCATCCGCTCGTTCGTAATCTGGTGTCAGCCGTACCATCGCTATCACTGACATCGAGGGGATATAGTGCCGTTCCTTCTCGTCGACATCGACGGCTGTGAGATAGCGCGTGACCGGGAGCGGATCGTCGTGCATCTCGGCTCTGTGTGCCTGGGTGAATACATCCCGATGGATCTGGATGCCGTGGTGGCATGGGGACGCGTGGAGATCACCCGGCCGGCCATCGACATGCTTCTGAGTCGCAAGGTCGCCATCCACCTCATCACCTCGAACGGCAGGTATCGGGGGAGCATCCTGCCGGCAGAGCGTTACGCGGCCAAGACCCGTCGCGCTCAATACCGCGCTCTTGAGGACTCCGGGATGGCTTTGGGCTTGGCACGCCTAGCCACCAAGACCGAACTGCGGAACCTGCGGACGGTGGTGCGGCGTTGGCGCACGCATAGGGATGCTCCGGTGCTTGGGCAGGCCGCATCGGAGATTGCGGAGGTCATCGACACGGTGGATGACGCCACCACGCCTGCCGAGCTCAGAGGTGCCGAGGGTTATGCTTGGCGCCTCTCGTACGAGGCGCTGGCTGCCATCCTGCCTGACGAGGTCGGCTTCATGGACCGGGAAAGACGCCCGCCGCCTGATCCAGCCAACGCCCTGCTCGGCTTGTTCGGCGTGTTGACGGTGAACATGGCCGCTGCAGCCCTTCTCGCGGTAGGTCTCGACCCGGGCTTCGGCTACCTTCACAGCAGTAAGCGCGGCGGGCCCGCCTTGGCGATGGATCTGGCCGACATCTACAGACCCATGTTGTGTCTTGCGCCCGTCGCGACCCTGTTCACGAAAAGGATGCTGGACGCAGACAACTTCGAGGGGTTGGGCTATTCGGCGCGGCTGAAGCGCTCCGGACGTCGAGCTGCGTTCCGCGCATATTCCAAAGCCTGCCGAAGGGCTGTCACGCGTCGGGATGTGGCGACTGACAAAGACTACCTGGAGCAGATGAACGAGGACGCCAGGGCCCTGGCGTCCTCGTTGCGTGATGGTGACATCGACTGGCGACCTTTGGCCATCCGCTGATATGTACGTGGTGGTCTACGACATCGTCGACGACAAGCGACGCCGGAAGTTGCACAAAGGGCTTCGGGCGGTGGGTAGAGCGGTGCAGTACTCGGCCTTCGAGTGCGAAGACGACGTCCTTGACAGGATCACGCTCCTAGTCGAGCGGCATGCCCGGAAAGACGACAGGGTCCGCATCTACAGGCTCTGTGCTCGCTGTGCCCGTGAGACGATAGCGTTCGGAGAGCCCGTGGACTTTGCGGGGCCACCGGACGCAGACCTCTATCGAGTAGACGTTCCGGCTCATCTCCTCGAACATCCAAGCGAGTCGACTGAGACTTCCGACGTCCTTCCTGCGACTGCATCCTTCCTCATGCAGCGCGTGTGCGACATGCGCAACCTGCGAGCTGCATGGAAGCGGGTCAGGTCCAATCGCGGATGCGCCGGCATAGATGGGGTGGGGCTTGCCAGGTTCGAGGCCGACCTGGACGAGCGGCTTTCCGACCTTCGCCGGACTCTTGCGGACGGGACGTATCGGGCAGCACCGCTCAAGACGTTCAGGATCACCAAACCGACCGGTGGCACACGCAAGCTGTCTGTGCCCACCGTGCGCGACCGGGTGGCGCAGCAAGCGGTCTTGCGCGTGATATATCCGGTGATCGACAGAGAGTTGG
>CAYWAF010000173.1:0-1852 GCA_964456355.1 uncultured Eubacteriales bacterium
TCTGGTCCCTCGGACGGCCGCTCAGCGCAGAGGTCAGTATCTCGTCCACTCTGGGAGGAGTGGGTGGCCACGGCTCCTCAGGCAGGTCGCTGTCGTCGAGATCGGGAGCATCGATGAACCTCGTCTTGATCCGGCTCACCGTCACGGAGTCCACGCCCAGGTCCCAGAGACGGCTCTCGTACCCGCCTGTCTCTTCGAGCTCCTCAGGCGACATCCTCAAGACGCTGAGGAAGCGGACGAGGTCGTCCGCGGTCATCCCGGCATGCAGTCGCACTTCAGCGAGATTGCGGTTGTAGAGTTCTTGGGCGAACCTCTCGTAAGCAGGCCGACCCTCGAAGATGGGTGAGCCGTCGAAGAGCAGCGCGTTCTTCGATATCTCGAACCTGACCTCGGACCTGTTCTCCAGGACCTCTCGCAGAAGGTCCACCGTCGCTTGGGCGTTCTCGCGTGGGATGCTGGAGGCCGAAGGATAGAGGAGCACGGCCTTCATCGTGATCACGAGCTGCTTGATCAGTCGCTTCACGGCCGCAGGGACAACGGCCGGCGCATCGTTGTCGTTGGCCACTGCCCCTCCCTTGTCTGCCGTGAGCCTACTTGTGTCATTATACTTTCCACACTCGGATCGTGTGTCGCATGACGACGAGCCTTCCTGCTAGCGGTGTTATCATCGGCGCCATGGAAGCAGACGACTCGCATCCTTTCC
Organism: uncultured Eubacteriales bacterium; assembly: GCA_964456355.1. GTDB lineage: Bacteria > Actinomycetota > Coriobacteriia > Anaerosomatales > CAYWAF01 > CAYWAF01. The sequence continues at coordinate 704 of CAYWAF010000173.1, forward strand.
TTCTGGCCTCCGCCTCTCCACGCCGAAGCCGCCTCTTGCGGTGGCTGTGCATCCCTTATGAGGTCGCCCCGGTGGACATCGACGAGTCCCTGGACGACCCGCGAGCCGGGACTTCCGAAGACCTTGCGACGCTGCTGGCCGAAGACAAGGCGCTCGCCGCAGGCGAACGGGGACGGGAAAGCGTCATCCTGGCCTTCGACACGATAGTGGTCCACGACGCCGAGGTCATGGGCAAGCCGGTGGACCGTGCCGATGCCCGCCGGATGCTGGAAGCCCTCTCGGGGCGCACGCACAGGGTGGTCACGGGCTGTGCCCTCCTATTCCCCGGACAAGACCGACCGAGGTCTTTTGCCGTGAGCACTCCCGTGCACATGCGCCGCTTGAGCGATGCGGACCTCGAAAGATGGCTTGCGGGCGATGAGGTCTTGGGATGCGCAGGGGCCTACAACATCGAGCGACACTTGGCCTTCGTGGAGCCTGACCAGTGCTTCCAGAACGTGGCCGGCCTGCCCTTGTGCCACCTCTACAGGGAGCTGCTCTCCACCCGCTCCGATCTTCCCGTCGTTCCGTGCTCACCGGTGACATCATGTGATTCGGCGCGAGGGATCACCTGCGCTCTCGGCCCTCGGATAGTCGGCGAGGACACCCGATAGGCCCTTTCTTGCGCGAGGAGGTCGTCTCCGGCCTCCATGACGCTCACGCCTCCTTCCGTGCCACCACGATGACCGATTCGTCCTGCTCGGCATCGAGCAGGCGGCCGCTATGGTCTCCGTACATCTCGATGTCGGCGAAGCCCGCTCCCTCGAGCTCTTCGGCCAAGACCTTCGGAGGCATCTCCGTGTGGACGGAAAGATGTTCGCGCAACTGCCAAGGGGAGAGACCGGCGTCTTCGTGAAGAGCGCTTTTCTCCTCTCTCTCCATCGCTGTCCGCTCCAGAGTGATGAAGTCGAACAGGAAGTTCTCGTCCAGGGGGTCTATCAGTCGCACGAGAACCACCTCCTTCCCGGACGTGGCGCATCGCTTGACGGGAAGGGAGCGGACGTTCGCCGCTCTGAGCCGCTCGTGGTTGAGAAGGTGCAACACGAGAAGGCCGCCCGGACGCAACGCGACGGCGAACGCCTCGAAGGCGGCTCGCAGGCCCTCTCGCCC
>CAYWAF010000174.1:0-1823 GCA_964456355.1 uncultured Eubacteriales bacterium
CTCGTGGTCTACACGAACAAGGATCGCATCAAAGTCACAGTCGCCACTGCCATCTATCGTATAGAAGGAGACATGCACGTCCTTGCCGGAAGCAGGCTGACCGATGCACTGAACTCCAAAGCCAAGGATTTCTTCGCTATGACCGATGCGAAGGTGTACGACGTGACCGGTAACCAGTTACTGTTCGAGCCTTCTTATCTGGCCGTGGCACGAGATGCGATCACTTTGATCTTCCCTATGGAGGAGTAGCCGCTCGGCTTCATGTCATAGTCGTCCCGTAGACTTCTATCGAACCTATGTTCGAGAGGAGTCTACGTGGTCATGACAGCATATGTTCCAGAGACACTACAGCGCCATATCCGGGAGATAGAGCGTAGAGCGGTCGAGATCAGTGGGGTGCCCGAGCATCTCGCACATGAGGCCGCACTGAAGACGCTCAGGAACCTCGCCGGAGCAGAGGGTCTGGACGGCCCACAGGCCGGACGGCGCATAGGAGCATACTTCTGGGCCATCGTCCGTCGGAGAGCGCTCTGCTCAAGGGGGAGAGAGCTTCACGAGCTGAGAGAGCGCTTCATAGAGATGACGCTACAAGCCGATATGGCCAAGCATCTCGGCAGAGCGTCTTCAACACCGTCGGATCCGGTGTACAAGAGGGGATCGGCCGCCAGGTGCTCCGGGTCGGGGAAGACCATCCCTTTGCCGATATGACGGACTCTATTTGAACGTGTAGGAGAAGACGACACGCCCGGTGTCACGCTCGAGTACCCACACCCTGAAGTTGTCCAGCGTGCCACCGGTGGAACCCCATGCCTCGATGACTATCCACGAGGGGACGTCTTTGACGGTCGCTGATTCGGCGTAGAAGGGGACCGAACGCTGCTCGTCGGGGAAGAGGTCGGTGAGCAGGGAGGCCAGCTCTGCGGCATCGCCCTCTTGCGCACGCAGATCGGTGAGCTGTTCTTGTCGAAGCTCTCCGGCATCATCCACCGGCTCACCCATGAAGTCCGGCGGCGGGACATTCTCGGCCATCGTCCGGAGTTCTTCGATGGAGTAAGAGGCGTCCTCATCGACGTAGGTGAACCCTTGAGAGGCGCAACCGCTCGCGATGAGTGAGAAGAAGAGCACGAAGACGAGCGTGACCACAGTGAGTGGACAGCGAGCGTTGGGAGTCCTGATATACCGGCACATGCCTGTCATGGTAGACCATCCTAGGGTGATTGTCCTGGCTTCAGGCTCATGGATGCGTATAGTGGACTCGGGTCCTTCTGGAAGGAGGAAGATGGAGCTACAGGGCATGGTCTGTTTCACCTCTGATTTCGGGCTGGAGGATGCCTGGGTCGGCGTCTGCCATGCTGTGATCCATGCCGCCTGCCCGCAGGCCCGCGTCGTCGACCTCGCACACCAGATACCCCCCTTCGACATAAAGAAGGCTGCAGCGGTGGCGGCGGCCGGGGTCTACCAACTCCCCGATGCCATCCACTTGGTAGTGGTCGACCCCGGTGTCGGCGGGGGGCGTGCCGACTTGTGTCTGGTCACGAAGAACGGCACCAGACTCGTGGGGCCCGACAACGGAGTCCTCATGCCTGCCGCACGACGTTCCGGGGGAGTCGCTGAGGCTTATGCCATAGATCCGGCGAACATAGACTTCAAGCCACCGTTGGCGACGTTCCACGCAAGGGACGTCATGGCTCCTGCCGCCGCTGCGTTGGCATGCGGAGTCTCTCCGGCGGCTCTCGGAGTCCCCGTGAATCCCGCCGTCCTTACCCCGTCTCCTTTCCAGCCGTGTCGTCGTGAAGGCGATCTGGTCGTCTCGGAAGTGGTGG
>CAYWAF010000175.1:0-1804 GCA_964456355.1 uncultured Eubacteriales bacterium
CTTGGCAGTGATGTTCATGACAAAACCTCCTGGATCGAGGTGGGTCGTCTCTGGGACTTTAGTCTCGTGCTCCCGATCACTCGGTACCCGGTTCGGCCTCGGCCTTATCGGCCGTGACGTCAGTGGTCTGGCTCGCGTCCGCCTCTGCCTCGGCCGCTTGGGCGTCTTGGGCCTGCTCGGCCTCGGAGGACTCGGCCGCAGGCTCAGCCTCCGCAGCAGGCGCCTCGGCTGCCTCCGCGTCTGAGACGACGACCTTGGGAACGGGACGCTCCTCGGCGATGACCTCGGGGCCCTCGGCAGCAAGACGGCCTTCGTAGGCCGCATCCGCGATGACGCGGCACATCAGCGAGATCGAGCGGATGGCGTCGTCGTTGCCGGGTATCACGAAGTCGACCTCGTCGGGATCGGCGTTCGTGTCGACCAAACCGATTATCGGGATGTTAAGGCGCCGTGCCTCGGCTACGGCGATCGCCTCGCGCTTGGTGTCGACCACGAACATGGCGGCGGGAAGCGAGTTCATGTTGCGTACACCGGAGAGGTTGCGCTCCAACTTCTCCATCTCCTTGCGGAGCTTTATCTGCTCCTTCTTCGGGAGGGTGGCCATGGTGCCATCGGTCACCATGTTCTCGAGCTCGATGAGGCGGTCGACTCGCCCTCGCATGGTGGCGAAGTTGGTGAGCATGCCGCCGAGCCAACGATGGTTGACATACGGCATACCGGCACGCTCGGCGTTGCTTTGGATGGCTTCCTGGGCCTGCTTCTTGGTGCCCACGAAGATGATCTGACCACCCTTGGCAGTGGTCTCGCGCACGAAGTTGTAAGCGGCCTCGATCTCGCGCAGCGTACGCTGCAGGTCGATGATGTAGATCCCGTTGCGCTCGGTGAATATGTACGGGCGCATCTTGGGGTTCCAGCGACGGGTCTGGTGCCCGAAGTGGACGCCTGCCTCGAGCAGGCTCTTCATGGAGACTGCGGACATGGTGAAACCTCCGATTCGGTTAGCCTCCGCCCGCTTCTACCCCCTGTGCGACCTGCGGCGCATATGCCCCGCAAGCACCCCGCACAAAAGTCCACGGACGTGTGTGTTATAGAGCCCGCGTAGCATAGCACAGGCGCAGGCAGGGAGTGAAGTTCGTAAGGGCTGTCGCGCCCGACGGCTCTCGATGGATGAAGGCCCTAAGAGGTCAGTACTCCTTACCGCAAGACGGGCAGACGAAGTGTGCGTCGTACCATCCGGGTTTCTTGGGTTGAGGGATGAGTTCCAGATGGAGTTCTACCTGACAGGCCGGACACCAGAAACGTCGCAGCAGACCAGCATGTTCGACGAGTGCGTCCGTGTCGCCCTCCCTGTCACGGATGAAGACGTTGAAGGACTCGGAGGAATGCTTCCGCCCTGCGGCGAGGTCCAGGACCGCCTGGATCTTCTCGACGACCTCGGCAGGTTTGGCCTCGTTCTTTATGAGATAGTCGATGGCACCGAGTGACATCCCTTTCTCCACGTCGGACTCCTGTCCGAGGTTGCTCAAGATGAGGACGGGAACGGCGCTGGTGCGAGGATCGGCCTTCATCGCTTCCAGCGCTTCCAGGCCGCTCATCTTAGGCATGATGAGGTCGAGGAGTACGAGATCGACGTTCTCGGTGCGTATGATGTTGAGAGCCTCGAGGCCGTCTGCCGCCGCCAGGACCTCGTAGCCCTCCTGGGTGAGTTTGTCGGCATATATCTTACGCAGCAGGTCAGTGTCTTCGACTACCAGGATCGTATAGGTCATCGCCCGCCTTCCTATCCGCTGATCTCTTGAGCTGC
>CAYWAF010000176.1:0-1784 GCA_964456355.1 uncultured Eubacteriales bacterium
GAACATGTGTGCCATGCCGATAGCAAGTAGGGGTAGCATTGTGTAAAGAGCCGGTCTGAGAACGACGACCGCGAAGGAGACGAGCGTGGAGGAAACAGGGCACTCTCTGGTCGAAGAGGTCCTGCGCCTGATGGCGGGAGCGGTCAATGCTGTGCGCCTCTACCCTCCTTCGAGCCCGCTTCCTGCCGAAGCAGCCACCAAGTTCATGCAACGTGCCAACGAAGCCACGACGGCAGCCGGACCTCTGCGCTATCTGGTCGACCCGCACGCCTTCCGAATAGCCGAAGACGAAGTAGCGCGCGACAACAACCAGGTCACCGCACTCGCAGAGACGCTCCATGCCATGCAGGCAGGGCAGATCATCATAGCGCCCGACCTCACAGAGCAAGACGTCATGGGCTTCTTACGCGTGGCGACAGCGGATGCCACAGAGATACGGAAGCAAGGAGTGCGCGAAGCGCTCTCAGCAGCAGGAGTCACCAGAATAGCGATCATCCCGGTGTCGTTGCGCATCTCCGACGAAGAGGGCATCCTCGGGCTCGACCTGGTGGTAGCCCCTCTGGACGAGATCGGACAGGCGACCATGGCGGCAGCCGAGAAGTGGTCTGAGTCTGCATCCCAAGGAAGCGGAGTGGACGACCTCGGTGAAGCCATAGGACGCCTTGAAGGGACCACTCGCGATATAGCGGCCTCACGAGTGGCCGAAGCGCTGATGCGCCTTGACGAGCAGAGCCGTATGAAGATACTCGCCTATTCGGTGCGAGCCGACGTCTCCGGTGCCCGGATGTCAGGGATGATGGAGGTCTTGGCCAAGATGAGCCCGGCGGCCCTCTCCCGCTTGCTGACGATCGTCGCCGCCCAAGCGGGTGCCGACCCGCAGAGATTGGCGGGAGCCCTCGACCTGCCGCCTGAAGTGGCTGAGCAAGTGGCGCTGCTCCTGCAGCCGTCCCCACGCTCCGAGGTCGAGTGCGGCATACCTCCGGAAGCCGACGTGGAAGAGATGGAGGCCGATCTGTCTCTCGAGGAGGACTCGACCGACCTTGACAGACAGATGGCCTTGTCCTCTCCCGCCCTGGCCTCCGGTCGTGCCCTCGCCACGACTGTGGCGATATCGCTCATCCATCCGGATGTAGAGTCTGTGAAGGCGATAGGGCAGGCCCTTCCCGCCGCTGCCAAAGACGGAGCCTTCCCGGTGGTGCGAGAAGCGCTGAGACAGCTCGACAGTCTCTCGGCCGCCGACCCCTCACTGGCCTTGGTCGTGGATGAGGCACGTGCCACCCTGGCCGACCCCGAGGTCCTCGCTGACGTCGTCAGAGCACCGATGACCGACGCCGATGCCGCCATAGCCGGAGAAATCCTGACAGCAGCAGGCCTCGCAGGTGCAGAGGCACTCCTCGGTTATTATTTCGAGGCCGACGAACACACCCGCTCTCTGCTCAGACCGGTCATGCGCGGCATGGGTGACCCATTGCTGAGCGTGGCAGCCCGAGAGATGAAGCACGAGGACTCGGCCTCGGCCATAGCCATCCTGAGAGTGCTTCCTCTGCTGGGCGACAGACGAGCCGTCCCGGTGATATCACAAGGGCTGGAGCACCTGGATGCAGAGGTGCGGCGTGCAGCAGTACGCGCCTTGGCCGACATCCCTACCCCGGAGAGTCGCACTGCGCTGACCAAGGCGCTCGGCCACTGGGACCCCGAGACCAGGCGTGCGGTGATAGCAGAGATAGGGCGCATACAGGCCACCGAAGCGATACCTGCACTCGTCCGCATCTTGGAAGATATAA
>CAYWAF010000177.1:0-1770 GCA_964456355.1 uncultured Eubacteriales bacterium
CGCATACAGGCCACCGAAGCGATACCTGCACTCGTCCGCATCTTGGAAGATATAAACTTCTTGGAGAGGAACCACGAACTCAAGAAAGAGGTCATCAAGAGCCTGGAATCGCTCCACTCCGCAGAGGCGTTGCCGATATTACGAAAGTGGGCGAACCGGAGGTTCGTCTTCGGTCGGAAGAACAAGGAGCTGCGGTTCCTGGCGCAAAGGGCGGTAGAGAACCTCTCTGCCGATGAGACGGTCGTGACGAAGGATGATGCGACGTGAGTGACATGCCTGACAGAGACAGAGAGCAAGAGGAACGCCTGGAGACTCCTGAGGAGATGGCCGCCGAGACCACTCCTGCAGCCAGGGCCCCCTTCGCATCAGCCAAGAAACTGGCAGCTGCACGCGAGTTGTTGCGCGCGTTGGCCGTGTGTCACACGAACGCAGGACTCTACCCGCTCTCCCATCCCTTGATCGCGCAGTCCGTCAGCGAGCTGGTCGCCGCCGTATCCACCATCATGGGGTTCGGTTTCGAGGACGTCACGGTCAACGTCTACAAAGGCACGCTGTTCCTGGAGAACCAGGTCTTCCCCGAAGAAAGCGTGACCTACCGCAAGTTGGTCGAGGAGCTCCTTCGCAGGGGCATATCCGCGATCATGCTCTCCTCCGATTTCTCGGAGAAGGATGCTCAGGCGATAGTCTCCTTGTTCACGGAGGAGAAAGTCTCCGACATCGAAGCGGCACAGATCTTCCTTGAGCAGGCAGGAGCGACGGCGGTCACCGTGGCCGAGACCTCGGAGCTCGAGGAGGGCGACAAGGAGGCTGAGGGGCGAGAGAGGAAGGCCCGCGTCCGTGAGGCCTACGACTCGGGCATCGTCGCGATGCGCGACGTCGAGACCCAGGCCAAGCTCGGGAAGGTCTTCGAGGTGGAGCCTCTGCAGCGCTTGGTCAACACGCTGCTCGACAACCTCTTCACCGACCCTGCGGCAGTCCTCGGCCTCACAGCGATAAAAGGTCATGACGACTACACGCTCAACCATTCGATAAACGTATGCATCCTCGCGCTGTCGACAGGCGCGAGCCTGGGCCTCGACGCCGAGTCGTTGAAGTCACTCGGTCTGTCTGCGCTCCTCTACGACCTGGGCAAGGTACGCATCCCCGAAGACATCCTGAACAAGCAAGGTCCGCTCACCTCGGACGAGTGGCAGATAGTCAAGAGCCACGCCACCGAAGGTGCGGACTTGCTCAAGCGCATACAGCTCACCGACCAGATGCCCATGGTCGTCGCTTTCGAGCATCACCTGCGCCATGACATGCAGGGCTACCCGGAGTCCGACACCGTACAGGAGCAACACCTGTTCTCCAAGATCGTAGCGCTGTGTGATGCCTACGATGCGATGACCACGCGCAGACCGTTCCGACGCGAGATCCGTCCCGACAAAGCGCTCGCCGTTCTCATGCAGGGCAGAGGCAAGGCGTACGACCCTGCATTGACGAAAGCCTTCGTGGCCATGCTCGGCATCTACCCGATGGGCGCCGTGGTGAAGTTGGAAGACGGCTCGACTGCGGTGGTCTTCAGGGTCAACAACGACGACCTGTTGCATCCGCGGGTCAAGGTCCTCGTAGACCCTTCAGGACGCTGGTACGACGATCCCGAGGTGGTGGACCTCCGCCTCATAGACTCGAAGACCGGAGAGCACGTCCATACCATCGTCGAGTGTATTCCAGCAGCTGAGGCCGGTGTCGACGACATCTGGCAGTACCTCTGAGACGGGCTTTCACGAC
>CAYWAF010000178.1:0-1761 GCA_964456355.1 uncultured Eubacteriales bacterium
CCAACCAGCGCTTCGACCAGGCAAACCTCGGCTGGGAGGGATAGACTTATGCCGAGGCCGAAGGACCGGCCTCGGTTTGCAGGTCAAGCGCTCAACGTTAGGTGCATAACGCTTGACGTGTAACGTTATGCGTTATACCATGTCTCCATGATCAAGTCGTTCGCATCCGCGGAGACCGCGAAGGTGTTCCGTCGCGAGTTCTCACGCAGACTCCCCGGCGACATCCAGTCGGTCGCTCTGCGGAAGCTGCGCATGTTGAACAACGCTCATGCGGTCAACGACCTGAGAAGCCCGCCGGCGAACCGCCTGGAGAAGCTCTCCGGTGACAGGCAGGGCCAACACAGCATCCGTATCAACGACCAATGGCGCATCTGTTTCGTCTGGGAAGACGGAGATGCATACGACGTCGAGATCGTGGACTACCACTGAGAGGAGGCAGACTATGACAGCGAAGAAACTGGCGCCCGTCCATCCGGGCGAGGTGTTGTCGGAAGAGTTCTTGAAGCCGTTCGGGCTCAGTCAGAACAGGCTGGCGCTCGCCATCGGCGTCTCTCCGCGCAGGATCAACGAGATCGTCCTCGGCAAGAGGCGCGTCACCGCCGAGACCGCGCTCCGCTTGGCCCGCTACTTCGATACGACTCCCCAGTTCTGGCTGGGACTGCAGTCCGACTACGACCTGGACATCGCGTCGGACGAGCTCGGCGAGCGACTCGATCGCGAGGTCCGCACACGGGCTGCGGCGATGTAGCCGTCAGTACCTGACAAGCGCATCCAGCAAGCTCGACACACGGAGCGTTAGAATCGGACAGTGAAGGCATCGCTGCGCCTTGCAGCTGAGGTCCTAGCCTGTCCTATACCCGAGTAGTCGCGACACTCGGGTATAGGACAACTTAGGGCGGGCGGCAACAGGCATTAAGATGGATGCGAGTATCAAGCATCATCCACACAGACGCCGCATCGAGAGGAGGATACGATGGTCGAATCCGTACTCGGTCTGCTGGGAGTGATCATAGCCATGGTCGGCGTGGCGGTCGGCCTGCTCGTCAGGACCCAGAAGACGCTCGACCGGATCGAGGCCTTGCTGGAGGGGACCACGAAGGAAGCCTCCTGAGCGGTTGCCATGATGCCTTTCGTGCTACCGTGAGTCTCGATGATCCCGGACCTGCCATCAGCTCTCACTCTCGCATCCATGGCCGTCACGGCATCGGGTGTCTTGTTCGCGCTCTTCGCCGTCCACGCTGACAGGCCACGGGCGTATCTCGCTTCGAAGACCGTCGCCTCCCTCGGTTTCATCGTGACAGCCTTGAGCGTGGGAGCGACCGGTGCTGCATGGAGCCGGGTGGCGCTCGGCGCGCTCATCCTCTCGGCAGCAGGGGACGTGGTCTTGGCGACACGCGGCAAGAAGAGTCTCATCGTCGGACTCTCCTTCTTCGCTGCCGCTCACAGCGTCTATGCCGTCGCGTTCTTGCTCTATGGCGCACCTGTCCTCTTCCTAGGGGTGGCACTCCTTGTCGCAGCACTCTTGCTCGGAGGTGCGTGGCTTTCGCTCGAATCTCGCCTTCCCGAATCGATGCGCACACCGGTAAGCGCATATCTCGTGATCATCGCGGCGATGCCGGCGGCGGGGACCGCTGCGGGGATATCACACAGGTCGTGGATGCTGGTCTGCGGGGTCCTGCTCGTCATCGGCTCGGACATCGCAGTCGGCCGTCAGCGCTTCGGGAAGCCGGCGTTCGCGAACAAGGTCTTCGGGTTGTCGAG
>CAYWAF010000179.1:0-1753 GCA_964456355.1 uncultured Eubacteriales bacterium
CGACCAGGCGCAGCAGCACGCGCTTGGAGAGGACGGTGTGCGTGAGGTTGAGGCGAGCGAACTCGTACTGGCGCGGGCGCGAGGGTACAGGCAGGTTCTCGATGAGCCAGTCGTAGAGCGGGCGGTGGTCGGCGAACTCCAGCGTGCAGATGGAGTGGGTGACGTGCTCGATGGCGTCGGACTGCCCGTGCGCGAAGTCGTAGGAAGGGTAGATGCACCACGTGTCGCCGGTCCGCGGGTGTTCGGCGTGCACGATCCGATAGAGGACCGGGTCGCGCATGTTGATGTTGCCCGACGCCATGTCGATGCGGGCACGCAGCACGCGCGAGCCGTCTTCGAACTCGCCTGCGCGCATGCGCTCGAAAAGATCGAGGTTCTCTTCGACGGAACGGTCCCGCCACGGGCTGTCTTTGCCAGGCTCGGTCAGCGTGCCGCGATAGGCGCGGATCTCCTCGGCACTGAGGTCGTCGACGTAGGCCTTGCCCTCGCGGATGAGGTGGACGGCCCACTCGTACAGTTGTTCGAAGTAGTCCGAGGTGAAGTAGAGATGCTCGCCCCAGTCGAAGCCCAGCCAGCGGACGTCGGCCTCGATGGCGTCGATGTACTCCTGCTCTTCCTTGAGCGGGTTCGTGTCGTCGAAGCGCAGGTGGCAGCGTCCGCCGAACTCGGCCGCGATGCCGAAGTTCAGGCAGATGGACTTTGCATGCCCGATATGGAGGTAGCCGTTTGGCTCCGGCGGGAAGCGGGTGACGACCTCGTCGACCCGCCCCTCGGCAAGGTCGGCGGCGACGATGTCGCGGATGAAGTCACTGCGTCCGGATGAGGATGGTGTCTCGTTGCTCATGGGAGCGAAGATACCACAGACGACCTGTAAGGCCCGCCCCTCCGATGAAGACGCGAGCCCATCATGTCTTTATGGCGGAGAGGGGGGGATTCGAACCCCCGAGACGGGGGTAACCCGCCTAACGGTTTTCGAGACCGCCGCATTCAACCACTCTGCCACCTCTCCGCGATGGCACCCTTGCGGGGCGCGAAGGCGAGTATACAGAGGGCGCGGGAGGGGGGCAATGGAGTGATGCCACTTCCTCCAATCCGGCTAATCCGACCTGGCTGTCATGAGGCTCCGGATCTCCTCCACAGCTGTTTCGGCAGCTCTCTCACCCATCGCTATCATTTTCGCAGCGTCGTAGAAATTGTAGTAGGTCGCGCCGTCGATCAGAGGGGCAATCACCAGATCGGCAGCCCTGAGCCGGGACTCGGAGAGTTCCCGCTGCATCAGGTCCACCGAGCCCGCAGCGAGCTGGTAGACGGATGGCGCACGCAGCTTGTCCATGATCAGGGAAATCGCTCTTGAGTAGACTATCTCGGTGAATCCCTTGTCCTTAATCTCGCCAGTCGCAATCGACTCATCGTGTTGATTATTGGAGTAGATGGGCATCCTGTTTCTCGGGATACCCAGGTTGGTGACGGCGACTACCACGTCTGCCCCCATGTCTCTAGCCACATCAACGGGGACGCTGTTGAGCACGCCTCCGTCAACGAGGAGTCGTCCGTCCCGCTTCACAGGTGCGAAGACCACTGGTGTCGAGATGCTCGCCCTGATGGCGGTCGTGAGATCCCCCTCCTGGAGCACGACTTCCTGCTCATTGGCCACATCCACGGCCACGCATGCAAAGGGTATCCTTGTGTCCGGAAACGGCTTATCACCTACCACCTCGCGGATGAACCTCTCGACGTGTCGTCCGTTGACCAG
>CAYWAF010000180.1:0-1736 GCA_964456355.1 uncultured Eubacteriales bacterium
CGAAGAGACCAGCGAAACTGTTCGCACGAACGCGAAAGGCTATTATTTCTTCTAAGACGTAGAGCCGAACGAGACCTCCGAGACACTCACTGCAAATTATCTGGTGGGGATGGATTTAACTGGCACTGGATATCTAACGAATGATGCAGTCAACAAATCGGCTTACGTACCAGAGGGTAGATCTGCTTACGTGCCGTTCACGGTCATCGATGATGGAACAGGTAATTCGCCTCGTACGATTGGCTACTGGAAGAACTGGAAGAACCATTACACACCAGCTGAGATGCAGGGTTTTCTCGACCTCGTGAATGCAGGTTCTAATGAGTTCAACGATTTGACGGTCGAAGATGTACGTCAGGTTATTCAAGTGAACAGGAAGACAGGCATGGAAGGAAAGGCAAGAGCACAGTTCCTTGCATTCTGGCTCAACGTCGCTTCGGGTAATCTTGGATGGCTGACACAGGTCGATGTCACGCCTGTGAGTGGCTATGAGGAGGTTGTTGCCAGTGCTGATGAGAACGGTTTCACCACCGTTATTGATTTCCTTTACGACATCGAGGATGCATTCGCGAAGGGTGCGGATGAAAGCTGGGAACTCGTGAAGGATTTGCTCGATTACTTCAACAACGGGCTTCTGACCTAGCAAAGCTAGTGAAGTAGTTCGTCGAACGATACGAGACCCCGGTGCTTTGTGGTGCCGGGGTCTCGTATTGATTCACCGTCTTCCGATGCAGCATCTGTCCGTCCATTTCGATATACTGTAGTGCCGCTTTGCGTGCGGGCGTGGCGGAATTGGTAGACGCGCTGGGTTTAGGTCCCAGTGAGGCGACTCGTGGAGGTTCGAGTCCTCTCGCCCGCACCACGCGCAGAAAACGGAACTCTCGACCCGTTGACCATAGGAGGAACCGCAAGTTGGATACATCCGTCGAACGATTGGACGACCATACGATAAGGCTCACCGTGACCATCCCTCCCGAGGAGGTCGACAAGGCCATAGACGCTGCATACAAGCGCATGGCCAAGAAGGTGAAGGTGCCGGGCTTCCGTGCAGGCAAGGCACCCAAGCCCGTCCTCGACACGCATGTCGGCCGGGACGCCATACTCGCCGACGCGCAAGACGACCTGCTCTCGTCCTCGTACCCGAAAGCGCTCGACGCTGAGGGCATCCGCCCCATCCAGCAACCCGAGATGGACGAGATCGACCTCATGCAACCAGGCGAGCCGTTCACCTATACGGCCGAGGTCACCGTCCGCCCCGAGCTCGAACTCTCCTCGGTAGAGGGGCTTTCCGTGGAGGTTCCGCCGGCAGAGGCGGGCGAGGACGAGATCGAGGCCCAGATAGAGTTCATGCGCGACCACTTCGCCACCCTCGAGCCCGTCGAGGACAGGGGCGTGCAGGAGCACGACTTCATCCTGCTCTCCTTCGTCGGCAAGGTCGATGGTGAGGAGTACGAAGGCAACGTCGTCGACAAGTACCTCTACGAGATGAACACGGGCCTGATGCCGGACGACTTCGAGAAGGCCCTCATCGGCGCAAAGCCCGGTGACGTGGTCAAGGTGGAGTTCGTCATACCCGAGACCTCCACCACTCCCGAGTTCATCGGCAAGACTGCTTCCTTCGACGTGACCATCCATGAGGTCAAGGAGAAGATCTACCCGGACGTCGACGACGAGTTCGCCCTGATGGCCGGCGGGTACGATTCGGTGGAGGAGTTCCGCGAGGCCGTGAAGAAAGA
>CAYWAF010000181.1:0-1693 GCA_964456355.1 uncultured Eubacteriales bacterium
AGATCCTCAAGATAGGGGTGCCGGCAGCGATCACCCAGCTCATCGCGCCCATCTCATTGGGCGTCATCACGTCCATCGTCGCCACCTACGGAGTGGCTGCGGTCGCCGGCTTCGGCGTGGCAGGACGTCTCGAGATGTTCGTCATCATGTTCATCATGGCCACGGGCGCCGGGCTCGTGCCGTTCATAGGACAGAACTGGGGAGCCGGACGGAAGGACCGCGTCGAGAAGGGGCTCAAGGCCGCGATGGTCTTCGCGGCGGTGTGGGGCGGGTTCGTCTGGCTCATCTCTCTGGTCGCAGGCCAGCAGATAGCGGCAGTCTTCAACGACAACGTGCAGGTCATCACGGTCGTCGTGAACTACATGAGGATAGTCTTCCCCAGCCTTGTCTTCCTGGGCGCTGTGTTCACAGTGACCTACTCGTTCAACGCCCTGCACCAGCCGATGAAGTCACTCGCCATCTCTGCACTCCGCATGTTCGCCCTCTATGTGCCGTTGGCATACCTCGGGTCGGCGCTCCTCGGGCTCAACGGCGTGTGGTGGGCCGAGTTCTCCGCCAACATCCTGAGCGGGATTATCGCCGTGGCCTGGTTCCGCTACGTCTTCCGGCGCATGGAGATGAAGCCGGTCGAAGGCGTCGGGGACGAGGCCGGGCTGTCGGCGGCTACCCCGCTATCGGCATCTGCAGCTCAGTGAGGTACTCCTCTGGCAGGGTGTCCTCGGAGTCGGTGTAGTAGACCTCCATCGGAGGGCCGACGACCTTATGACTGTTCTCGGCTATCCAGCGAGCGAGGTCGGCATAGACAGGAGCGAGCTTCTCGTATGGCCCACGATGCATGACCGAAGCGACGGACATGGGCCCGACCCGTTTTATGCCTATCCCGCCGGAGTCGGGCTTGCGTGGCTCGGCGAAGTCCTCCACCGGCACCCATAACTCCCAGACGAGGTCTTCTTGCGGAACATGCTCCGGGTCACTCATGTAGCATCCCACAGGCATCCCGGCGGGTGAGTACCCCTGTGCCTCCATCCAGGCATAGAGTCTGCCGAAACCCTCGCCGATCTGCGAGAAAGGCCCTTCCATGGCGATGTATGCCACCGTCATGGGGAACGTGCGCTTTATCTGGACCTCGGCCATCCTTCATCATCTCCTTTATGGGAATGTTCCCAATATGCGGCTCGTCTGCAGACTCATCGGGACGAGAAGGCATGGTCGAAACGACCACACTCCGAGGAGGCATGGATGACGAAGAACGATGCAGGCTCAGAGACCTTCGCGGAAGAGAAGATCAAGGAGCGCGATGAGGAGTTACGCGCTTCTTTCGAGAACAGGGCGATGGTGTACGCGATGCTTCTCGAAGAACTTGAGGCCGAGATGGGTCTTGAGCGTGCGATCGCTGCCATGAAGCGAGGCATCTACAAGCGGGGGACAGAGATCGGTCGAGCATACAAGGAGGTCCTGGAGGTCGAGGGGCTGGCAGGAGTCGGCAGGAAGTTCGTGGGTGACTCCCCGATGGATGGCGCGCTCTTCGAGCCTTCGGTCGAAAGCATCTCCGAAGAGAGCATCCTCCTCACCATGAAGGCCTGTCCTCTGGTGGATGCGTGGCGCAAGGCGGGGCTGCCCCCTGACCGTGTGGACCTGCTCTGCGAGATCGCTTCAGCGGTGGATTATGGTACTTTCGACAGCGCGGGCTTAG
>CAYWAF010000182.1:0-1619 GCA_964456355.1 uncultured Eubacteriales bacterium
CCGAGAAGACCCAGAGCCACCCCGCCTATCGCTCCCCGGACGACCTTGTGCTCGGCGAGTGGGGCGAACAGCCTCTTCGTCGCGTGGTACGACTTCACGTGAAGATATCCGGCCGCCGCGCCGACAGCCCCGAGCGGTATAGCGAGAGCGAGCTCGTAGAAGTGAGGCACGACATGCTCGGAGAAGGTGAACAGGCCCATGAACCTGTACCTCGTGAGCATGAAGAAGACTATGTATCCCGATATCGCAGCGATGAACGAAGGGATCAGCAACAGGTAGCGTATCGATTTGGGCGTCGCTGTGGCCTCGAACGTCATGAGCGTCCCCGGGAACGGGTTGCCGAAGAAGGCCCCCAGCACACCGCTGATGCCACTGAAGGTCAACACGCTGACCGTGCGGTCCTTCAACTTCAACGCTCTTTCGGCCACCCACGTCCCCACCGCGCCGCTCACATCGATTAGTGGCGCTTCAGGCCCCACGCTGGCTCCGGAGGCCAGTGAGAGGAGGGCTGCGACGATGATGCTGGGGATGTGCCGGTAGTCTAGCCGTCCGTTCTCACGCAGCTCCTTCAGACCCGAGCCCACGTCTATGTGGTCACCGAGGAAGTGCAGCGAGAGGCCGACCAGCACCCCGCCGAAGGTCGTGACACCCAACACGAACCACCATGTGTCCGACCCCTCGAACCCAAGATGCCCGGGCAGTGTCGCCCAGACGAGTCTCGTCAGCCATAGGTATGCGAGAAGGAAGGCGACGGTGAAGAGGGCGGCGAGGGCACCGATGAGGGCGCTGGCGAACAGCAGCCCGACCAGTTCGACGCGAGAAACAGGCATGGATGTCTCTGTCTTCTCGGCTATCGGCCCTCCTCTCCTCGCATCCCGAGGTCAGCCCTGCGGCGGAGCAGGAGGCGGAGGTGGGATGTAGGTGTCCTCGGGCGGAGAAGGAGCAGTCCCGCTCCCGGATGCAGCAGAGAGACTCCCGGACCCGACGGGCGGCGGTGGGTATGCAGGCGCCTCGACCACCTCCATGCCCGTCATCCTACGGAAGAAGACGGTCCAAGATGCAGAGGTGAACGTGTTGAAGACCGCGTTGGGCACGAGCATGATCAACAGCAGCGCCACGAACAACGCAGCGGCAGGAACCCAGGCCCCTCCGAACAGCATGAACATGGCCGGGAGCATGAAGGCCAAGGCGACCACCCCTACCACCACTCCATAGGCTATCCGCGGCAGAAGCATGACCAACCACATCACGAAAGCGCCTTTCTTGCCCCAAAGATCGCTCCATGCCTGCTTGACGGCAGAAATCACCGTCATCTCCTTGAGGATGCCGTAACGGATGGCCAACTCGTAGATGATGCCTATGATCACCACAGCCGGGATGAGAAGGAGTAGGAGCAAGCCCATGCCGCAGAACATCGAGAACACGAATCCCAGGGCTGCTGCAGGGCCGTTGGAGCCGTGACCCATCGAGAAGCCCATGCCGACCATAACCAGCACGAACAACATGATCACGACGAAGACAGGCAACCATAGGATCAACCCTATGCCGAAGACCCTCCAGAAGTAGTGGAAGCCCTTGCTCCATCCTCGCCCCAGGACCACCGAGCCTTTCCTTTCGGC
>CAYWAF010000183.1:0-1583 GCA_964456355.1 uncultured Eubacteriales bacterium
GTGAGGGTCGTGGACGACTACGCACACCACCCGACGGAGATAAAGGCCACCCTTGCCGCCGCCCGCGAGGCGGAGGACGGCCGACTATGGGTCGTTTTTCAACCGCATCGCTTCACTCGCACGGAGGCTTTGGCCGAGCAGTTCGGAGATGCTTTCGATGCAGCCGACCGTCTGGTGCTCATGGATGTCTACGGCGCAGGCGAGGTCCCCATCCCCGGGATCTCCGGGAAGACTGTCCTGGACTCGGTCCTGGGGACTTCGGCACGCTCTCAAGTGGCATACCTCCCGCATCGTGCGGACATCGCTCGTTACCTTGCAGCGAACCTCCGTGAAGGTGACACGGTGATGACCTTGGGTGCAGGGGACGTCACAGAAATAGGTGCTGAGATACTGCGTGTCCTATCACCTCAAGGAGAGGGTCAGGGTTGTCTGTGACGCGGGCATACGAGCGTCTCGCCCGTGGACTCGAAGGGGCCGTCCGACGCGACGAGCCCCTTGCCCGACACACCACGTACAGGATCGGTGGACCGGCCGACCTCTTCATCGAATGTGACACCGTACACGACCTTGCCAAGACACTGGAGGTCCTGGCCGAAGAGGAGGTGGAGTCCTACGTCTTGGGCAAAGGCAGCAACGTGCTCGTTTCCGATGAGGGCTATCGCGGTGCCGTCCTCGTCCTCGGCAAGGACTTCAAACGTCACGGCATAGAAGAAGACCGCCTGCGCAGCGGTGCCGGCACCATACTGGCCGCTGTGGTACAGGATGCGTTCTCGAAAGGGTTGGCGGGCCTGGAGTTCGCCGTCGGCGTGCCGGGCACGGTCGGGGGAGCGTTGGTGATGAACGCCGGGACCCGTGATCGCGGGATAGGAGAGGTGGTGGAGTCCGTCACCCTCTTGGCTCCCGGTAGTGGGCTGGTGGCTTTCCGAGGGCCGGAACTCGAGTGGGGCTATCGCACCAGCGAACTCGGTGAACGGGGGATAGTGGTCGAGTGCGTCCTTCATCTTGAGAGAGGCGACGTCCGTGCGATACAGGAGTCCATGGAGGAGGGCTTCGCTAGACGCAAGGCCACACAGCCGGTGGGGAAGGCGTGTGCCGGCAGTGTCTTCAAGAACCCGGAAGGAGACTCTGCAGGCAGGTTGATAGAGGCCTGCGGCCTGAAAGGGCTCCGCTACGGTGGTGCCGTGATATCCGAGACACACGCGAACTTCATCGTCAACGAGAACGGCGCGACAGCGGCGGAAGTGATGACACTGATTCGACATGCACGTGCAGCGGTCAAGGAAGAACATGGCATCGAACTCGAGACAGAGATCCGGTTCCTCGGCCCGTTCCCGGCGTAAAAGAGTCGTCATAACAGGCGACGAGGCGACCGGGAGGCAGAGCCGTGACAGACGGTCTGCTTCAGATACAGACTCATCTAAGCAGGCAGCCTCCTCGGCTGCCGGACGAGCATCAGAAAGACGCAGGGCCGACAGGGAACGCCGCCAGCGGCAACAAAGGATGGTGGCTCGCCTCAAGGTGGCCGGCGTGGTGCTCCTTCTGGCAGCACTCGTTGCCGGTGGGGTGGCGATATATCGTTCCTC
>CAYWAF010000184.1:0-1534 GCA_964456355.1 uncultured Eubacteriales bacterium
GTGGCTGGAGGTCGCCCGGTCGTAAGGCCCCCAAACCCTCTAGAACCCGCACTCCTCCAGCCGCTCGAAGACCACGTCCACCCGGGACAGGAAGCCGCGCGGGTCGAAGATGGCATCCAACTCCTCGGAACAGATGGGGAACTCGGGATCTGCCTCCAAGCGCTCGCGGAAGGACGGGCCGCTGCGAGCGTTCTGTATGTCGTCCCAGACGGCCATGGCGTTGCGTTGCACGACAGCGTAGGCGTCCTCACGCTTCATGCCTGCACTCACCAGTGCGAGCAGCACGCGCGAGGAGTAGATGAGCCCGCGGGTCTTCTCCAGGTTGGCGAGCATGTTCTCCGGGTAGACCTTGAGCCCGTCGAGCACCCAGGCCAACTTGTCGAGCAGATAGTCGAGTGCGATGAAGCTGTCGGCCAGCACCACCCTCTCGGCAGAGGAGTGCGAGATGTCGCGTTCATGCCAGAGTGCCACGTCGTCGAAGCCGACCTGGGCGTTCGCCTTGACCACCCTTGAAAGGCCGCATATGCGCTCGCAGATGATGGGGTTGCGCTTGTGAGGCATCGCCGACGACCCTTTCTGTCCCTCTGCGAACGGCTCTTCGGCCTCCAGGGTGTCGGTCTTCTGGAGTGCACGTATCTCGGTCGCTATCGCTTCTGCGGTCGCAGCGACGGTGGCGAGGACGGCCAGGGTGTGAGCATGACGATCGCGCGCTATCACCTGCGTCGAGCACGGGTCGGGCTGAAGGCCCAACTTCTTACAGACGTAGGTCTCCACGAAGGGGTCGATGTTGCTGTAGCTGCCCACGGCTCCCGAGATGGCACCCCATGCACACGAGTACTGCCGGGTGGCGAGAAGGCGCGAGTGCGCGCGGTCCAGCATCCAGGCCCACGACGCGAACTTCATCCCCATCGTCATCGGCTCGGCATGGACGCCGTGCGTCCTCCCCGCACAGAGCGTGTCACGGAACTCGAAGGCGCGACGCTTGCATATCTCACCCAACCGGCGCACGTCTTCGATGATGATGTCTTGCGCCTGGGTCATCTGCACGCACAGGGCGGTGTCGCCCAGGTCGCTCGAGGTCATGCCGAAATGCACCCAGCGGCTCGGCTTGGGCTCTCCGTCCGCAACGCCTTCGTCGATGTGCTCGGCCATGTTCGTGAGGAAGGCGATGACATCATGGTTGGTCTCGCGCTCTATCTCGTCGATGCGCTCGACCTCGAACGCGGCCTTCTCGCGTATGAGGGCCGCCTCTTCGGCGGTGATGCCCGCCTCACCGAGCTCGGCCTGCGCCTCGCAGGCGAGGACCTCGATCTCCTTCCATATCTCGAACTTGTTCTCGAGATCCCAGATATGGCCCATCTCGGGGCGTGTGTAACGAGGGATCATGGAGCGTGCTGCCTCCTCAGTCCTGTGCCAGGCGCAAGCGTATCATGCAGATGTCGGAACCCTCGCATGCCTGGCGGTCCAAGAACTCCGCTTCTAAGCCCGCGCTGTCGAAAGTACCATAATCCACCGCTGAAGCGATCTCGCAGAG
>CAYWAF010000185.1:0-1518 GCA_964456355.1 uncultured Eubacteriales bacterium
GGCAACAACATGGCGCACACATATCTGTTGGGCGGCGCGCTCACCGGCATGGAACTGCGTGTCTGCACGCCCGAAGGTTTCGCTCCGAAGGAAGAGGTGGTCGAGCACGCCCACGGGATCGCGCTCTCGACCGGTGCCACGATCACGCTGCTCACCGATCCCGAAGAGGCCGTCAGGGAGGCCGATGTCGTGGCTACCGACACCTGGGCCTCGATGGGTCAGGAGGACGAGCACGACGAGCGACTCCAGGCATTCGAGGGCTTCACGGTGGATGCCGACCTGATGGCGCTTACAGCCGAAGACGCCATCTTCATGCACTGTTTGCCCGCCCATCGTGGCGAGGAGGTGACCGACCAGGTGATCGATTCAGCCAGGTCGGTCGTCTTCGACGAGGCCGAGAACAGGATGCATGTGCAGAAGGCGCTGCTCTCGATGCTGCTCGGAGACGGCACGTATGGTCGAGGGGTGCAGTGACGTGACACGCGATCGCCGGAAGAGACAGGAAGCCATACGGCACATCGTCCGATCCGGACCCATGAGGACCCAGCAGGAGTTGGTGGACCGTCTTGCCGAAGAAGGTCTCGAATGCACTCAGGCCACGGTCTCCCGCGACATAAAGGAGCTGGGGTTGACCAAGGCTCCGGACGGGGCATACGTACTCGCCGAGGACCTCCACCTGCAGCGTATGGTGGACGAACTGGTGCAGAGAGTGGTCCATAAGGACAACCTGCTGATCATCAAGACCTCTCCGGGCACCGCCCAAGGAGTCGCTGCAGCAGTGGATGCAGCGGATTTCGGCGGGATACTGGGCAGCATAGCTGGGGACGACACGGTACTGATCATCACCGAGGATGAAGCGACTGCACGATACCTCCAGGAACGCCTGGACGGTTTCATGCATCAGGAGACATGAAGGAGCCGCTGAAAAGGCGACCGGGACATGTAAGGAAGGAAAGCAGATGGCACGGGAGACATGCGTGTTGGCGTACTCGGGCGGATTGGACACGTCCGTGGCGATCAAATGGCTGGACGAACACTACGATGTGGACGTCGTGGCACTCGCCATGGATGTGGGTCAGGAGCGTCAGGACCTCGAGTTCGTGCGCAAGAAGGCCCTGGATATCGGTGCGCGGGAGTCTGTGGTCAAAGACGTGCGGGACGAGTACGTCGAGGAGTTCTTGTCCTGGGCGCTCAAAGCCAACGCGCTCTACGAGAACAAGTATCCGCTCCTGAGTGCGATGTCGAGACCGATCATCGTCAAGCACCTGGTGGAAGAGGCCCACAGGTGTCGTGCCAGATACATAGCGCACGGCTGTACCGGCAAAGGTAACGACCAGGTGCGCTTCGAGGTCGGGATAGCCGCACTCGACCCTGACATCGAAGTACTCGCTCCTGTGCGCGAATGGGAGCTCAAGACCCGCGAGCAGGAGATGGAGTACGCCGCTGAACGCGGCATCCCGGTCCCCACCACGAAAGACAACCCGTACTCCATAGACGACAACCTGTGGGGTCGCGCCA